>JBLMXS010000168.1:0-6817 GCA_050257895.1 Thiohalocapsa sp. | reverse complement strand
CCGGCAGGCGCACGGACGGAAAAGCGATGACCATATTGGGATGACGGTGGGTTGCGAGGGTGGAGCGAAAGGTCGCCGGCACAGAAACTCGCCCCTTGCGGTCGACCTTGTTCACATAAGTGGAAAAGAACAATTCCACTTCGCTTCCCCCAACGCTCCCCCATAGGCGTCCGGCAAGGGGCGGGCCCGGTTGTCACCATCGAGTTCCCCCCAGAACGATGGTGCTCGCCCATGGGTAGAGATGGGATATCATGGTCCCCCATGGGCGTCAACGGGTTTTTCAATAAAAAAGTCGGCGCTCGATATATTCCTCCTGTTTCGACTTCCGATACAGCATGTAGTCGCCAGCATAGCCGGCGGCTACCAAGAACGGGCGGGGAAAGTTCTCATTATGTTCTCCTGTGCGGGTTCTGGGGACGCGACAGGGAAGGCTTGGGCGACGGCGGCTCGCGACCGCCGTCCGACTCGTCGTGGAATAGATGGATTTCGTATTAGTTGTGTGGAACGGAGAGAGCAAGCACAAAATATGGAGGCGCCAGACGGTCTGTAAGCCGGGTTCTGTACCGCGTCGGCTACCCGCCCGAAGACGAATCGCCGGCGTTCGATGGCCATTCATCTGGGACGCCCGTTGCCGGGCGCCTCGCGCGACCGACCCGAGCGGCGGCGCGGAAGGCCCGCCCGCGGCCCGACCCGCCCGAAGGCAAGGCCGAACCGCTGCCGCTCCTACTTGGTCTTGCTCCCGGTGGGGTTTGCCCTGCCGCCGCCGTTGCCGGCAGCGCGGTGCGCTCTTACCGCACCATTTCACCCTTACCGTCCCATGCCGTCCCACGCGAGTGCATCGGGCGACCGCGACCGGCGGTATGTTTTCTGTGGCACTTTCCCTGGAGTTTCCTCCGCCGGGGGTTACCCGGCACCGTGCCTCCGTGGAGCCCGGACTTTCCTCCCTCGCCCGCTGGCGCGGCCGAGAGCGGCCATCCGACCGTCTGGCATGGGATGATGTGGGATCGCCTGACCGCCCAATCAAATGCCGACATCGAATGCTGCCGGCGAATCGGGCCGCTTCTCGTCCGCCGCCGGTGGTTTTGCGCGCAACCCGTTGTCGTTCCGGAGCGCAGCCGAAGGCTGCGAATCCGGAACCCATGCACACCCGCCTCTGGAATATAGATTCCGGGTTTGCCGCTGCGCGGCGCCCTGGAATGACGAATTCTTATAGGAAACCGGGTCATGCTAAACCGGGTCTCGATGGTCAACCGCAGGGACGGACGCAGGCGTGAACCTCCTTGCTGCTCCCCGCACGCCGCTCGTCCGGCTAGCGCCGTTGGGGTTCGTGCTCTTGTGGAGTTCGTCCTTTGTCGCGACGCGCGCCGGGCTACGCTATCTCTCGCCGCTCGCCTTCGTCGCGATCCGGCAGAGCCTGTGCGCCGTCGCGCTGCTGGCGCTGCTGGCGGCGGCGCGGCAGCATTTCGCGCCGCCGCGCCGGCGCTGGCTGCATTGCGCAGTCGCCGGCGCGCTGATCAACGGCGTCATGCTGATGGCTTCACACTGGGGCATGGTGCGGGTCGGCGCGGCGCCGATGGCGCTGGTGCAGACGCTGCACCCGCTGCTGACGGCGCTGCTCGCCGGCCCGCTGCTCGGCGAGTGGCTGCGGGCGCGGCAATGGTTCGGGCTGTTTCTCGGGGCGGCCGGGGTGATGCTAGTCGTCGGCCTGGCGGCGGCGGACGGCCTGTCGCAGCTGGACGGGCTGATGGCGGGGGCCGGCGGCGTCTTGGCGATGACCGCCGGCACGCTCTATTTCGGCCGCTTCTGCCGCGATGTGCCGCTGCTCGTCGGCAGCGCGGCGCAGTTCGCCGGCGCCGCGCTTGTCTGCATCCTTGCCGCGGCGACGCTGGAGACGCCGCACATCGTGTGGAACGCTACCACCGTCGCCGCGATGGCCTGGAATGCCGGCATCGTTTCGCTCGGCGGCATGGCGCTTTATTTCCTGATGCTGAAGCACGGCACCGCTGCCCGGGCGACGGCGAATTTCTACCTGATGCCGGGGGTGACGGCGGTGCTGGCGTGGCTCTTTCTCGGCGAGGGCTTGTCGCTGGCGGCGGTGTGCGGTCTGATCGTCGCGACGTTCGGCTGCTGGCTGGTTGGCGGCTCACAGCGGCGGCGGGCGGGTGCGGCTGCGACCGCGCCGCTGCAACCGGTGCCGGAGCAACCATGAGGCGAGCGCGATGGCGAGCGAGGCGCGGCTGCTGACAATACAATTCCTCGCCTGGATCGCGGATCGGCCGCGCACCCCGGCCGACCTGCGCGAAGCGTGGAGCAGCACCTGCCCGCTGGCCTGCGCCTGGGAAGACGCGATCTCGGACGATCTCGTGCGTCATGGCGCCGACGGGCATCTCGTTCTGACCGAACGCGGCCGCGCGGTGCTTGATAACCTTGGTTGAGCCGGCTTGCGTGAGCCAATCTTGCTTGATCCTCGGGCCGGAGTATCGTAGCGCCCGCCGCCGGGCCGCCCGCCCGACCCCCGACAGGAGAGAAGCCCGTGAGCGTCACCGGCCACGACAGCCTGAAAGCCCGCCGCACCCTCGCCGTTGACGGCAAGAGCTACGATTATTTCAGCCTGGAAGCCGCCGCCTCCGCCGCCGGACTCGGCGACGTCTCGCGCCTGCCGGTGTCGCTGAAGATCCTCCTCGAAAACCTTGTGCGCCTCGAAAACGGCCGCACCGTCACGGTCGACGACATCAAGGCGCTCGGCGCCTGGCTGGCGGCCAAGAGTTCGGACCGCGAGATCGCCTTCCGCCCGGCCCGCGTCCTGATGCAGGATTTGACCGGCGTGCCGGCCGTCGTCGACCTCGCGGCGATGCGCCAGGCGATGCTCGACCTCGGCGGCGACCCGAACAAGATCAACCCGCTGTCGCCGGTCGACCTGGTCATCGACCATTCGGTGCAGATCGACAATTTCGCCAACCCGCAGGCCTTCGCCGCCAACGTCAAAAAGGAATTCGAGAGGAACGGCGAGCGCTATCGCTTTCTGCGCTGGGGCCAGGACGCATTCGACAATTTCCGGCTGGTGCCGCCCGGTACCGGCATCTGCCACCAGGTCAACCTCGAATATCTGTCGCAGGTGGTATGGACGACCGATGAAGGCGGCAAGACGATCGCCTATCCCGACACGCTGGTCGGCACCGACAGCCACACGACGATGGTCAATGGCCTTGCCGTCCTCGGCTGGGGCGTCGGCGGCATCGAGGCCGAGGCGGCGATGCTCGGCCAGCCGATCTCCATGCTGATCCCCGAGGTCGTCGGCGTGCGCCTGTCGGGCCGGCTGCCGGAGGGCGCCACCGCCACCGATCTCGTCCTGACGATCACTCAGATGCTGCGGCGGCGCGGCGTCGTCGGGCGCTTTGTCGAGTATTGCGGCCCCGGCATCGCCGAGCTGGCCTTGGCCGACCGCGCGACGATCGGCAACATGTCGCCGGAATACGGCGCCACCTGCGGCTTCTTTCCGATCGACGCCGAGACGATCCGCTATCTGACGCTGACCGCCCGCGACCCGGCGCGCGTCAAGCTGGTCGAGGCCTACGCCAAGGCACAGGGGCTGTGGCGCGACACGACAACGCCCGACCCGGTCTTCACCGACCTGCTCGAACTCGATCTCGCCAGCGTCGAGCCGTCGCTGGCTGGGCCGCGCCGGCCGCAGGACCGCGTCGCGCTAGGCGGCGTCGCCGCCGCCTTCGACAGCGAGTTGCAGCGTTTGGCCGGCCGCGACAAGCCGCAGCGCACGAGTGTTCCCAAGGAAAATTACGATCTGGGCGACGGCGACGTCGTGATCGCCGCGATCACCAGCTGCACCAACACCTCGAACCCGAGCGTCATGCTCGGCGCCGGGCTGCTGGCCAAAAAGGCGGTCGAGAAGGGGCTGAAGGCGAAGCCCTGGGTCAAGACCAGCCTCGCGCCCGGCAGCCAGGTGGTCAGCGATTATTACGAGAAGGCCGGGCTGCAGCAGTATCTCGACATGGTCGGGTTCAACCTGGTCGGCTACGGCTGCACCACGTGCATCGGCAATTCGGGGCCTCTGCCGGAACCGGTCTCCGAGGCGATCGACGACGGCGATCTCGCGGTCGCCGCCGTGCTCTCCGGCAACCGCAATTTCGAGGGCCGCATCCACGCGCAGGTGCGCGCCAACTACCTCGCCTCGCCGCCGCTCGTCGTCGCCTACGCGCTGGCCGGCTCGGTGCGGCAGAATCTCGCGACCGACCCGCTCGGCGAGGGCAGCGACGGCAAGCCCGTCTATCTCAGAGACATCTGGCCGTCCAACCGGGAGGTCGCCGACACTGTGGCCAGCGCCGTCAAGCGCGAGGACTTCCAGCGGCGCTACAGCAATGTCTTCGAGGGGCCGCCGGAATGGCGGCAGGTGCCGTCGACCGGCGGTCTGACCTACGAGTTCCAGGACCGCTCGACCTATCTGGCGCTGGCGCCCTATTTCGAGAACATGCCGAAGGAGCCGCCGCCGGTAGAGGACGTGACCGGCGCCCGCGAGCTGGCGATCTTCGGCGACAGCATCACCACCGACCACATCTCGCCGGCCGGCAGCATCAAGACCGAGAGCCCCGCGGGCGAATACCTGATCAGCTACCAGGTGCGCCCGTCGGAGTTCAACACCTACGGTGCCCGCCGCGGCAACCATCACGTGATGACCCGCGGCACCTTCGCCAACATTCGCATCCGCAACGAGATGGTGCCGGGCATCGAAGGCGGCATGACCAAGCTGCAGCCGGACGGCACGGTGATGCCGATCTACGACGCGGCGATGGAATACAAAAAGCGCGGCGTCCCGCTCGTCATCTTCGGCGGCAAGGAATACGGCACCGGCTCGTCGCGCGACTGGGCCGCCAAGGGCACGTTGCTCCTGGGCGTCAAGGCGGTTGTCGTCGAGAGCTTTGAGCGCATCCACCGCTCGAACCTCGTCGGCATGGGCGTCCTGCCATTGCAGTTCCGCGACGGCGTCTCGCGCCAGAGCCTCAAGCTGACCGGGGAGGAGGTCATCGATATCGTCGGCGCCGCGGCCGGGCTCAAGCCGCGGATGAATCTGACGATGCGCATCCATGCCCCCGATGGCTCTCTGCGCGAGGAGCCGGTCATCTGCCGCATCGACACGCTCGACGAGGTCGAATACTTCCGCCACGGCGGCATCCTGCAATACGTGCTCAGGAGCCTCTTGAAGGCAGCGTAGAAGAAGCCCTCACCCACCGCTCGCCTGTGGCGAGCGGTCCCCCCTCTCCCGCATTGGGGGAGAGGGTGCCGAGCGCAGCGAGGCGGGTGAGGGTGTCGGCGGCATCGGTCGCTGGGTCAGCGCGCGGATCACGATTCCGATGAGGATCAGCGTGCCGCCGGCGGCGCGGGCCGGGGTCAGCGGTTCGCCGAGTACCAGGATGCCGATCGCGACGACCGTGATGACCTCGGTGTTGGCGAGGATCGCAAAGCTGCTGGCGCCGAGACGCGGCACGCTGAACGTGAACAGCAGCATCCACAAGGCCCCCGGCCCGAGCCCGATAAAGGCGACGATCAGCCAAGTGTCGGCGCTTGCCGGCACGTCCAAGCCGCCGATCGCCGCCGTCAGGCCAAAGGTCACGAGCATCCCCGCAAACAGCGCGCTGGCCCCGACCAGCGGCGGATGGCGCCGCAGCAGCCGGGCATTGATCGCGAGATAGGCCGCGTAGATCAGCGGCGCCGGCACGATCCACGCCAGTCCGCGCGGGTCGATCGCGCCGCCCCTGATGCCGGGTGCGGTGATTAGCCCGGCGCCGATCAGGATGACGGCGATGCAGAACACCGCCAGGGGGCGGATCGGCGCCTTGAAGAGCGCCCGGTCGAGCACCAGCGTCACCGCCGGGTAGGTATAGAACAGCAGCTCGGCGACGCTGGTGTCGAGCGTCCTGATGCTTTCCCAGAAGCACAGCGTCTGCGCCGCGCCGAGGGTCGCGGCGAGCGCCGTCAGTCGCCACGCGCCATTCCGCCATTCGCGGCGCAGGTCGAGGCGGCGCAGCCGCGCGACGATCGCGAGGGCGAGCAGGGCGACGGCAAAACGCCAGAACAGCATCGACGGCGCCCCGACGCCGTCGGCATACAAGAGCCGCGCCATCAGCGGCATCACGCCGACCATCGCGCTGCCGCTGACCGCCGCGAGGGCGGCCGGCCACAATTGCGTCGTCGCGCCGTTCATGAAGCCTCTTCTACAGCATCTCGACGTGGAACGAGCCGGCCGCCGCCAGCGTTCACCGCGTGCGGCATTCGATCAGGGGAGGGCTATCCATGTCGTTCAACTATCTCGGGCTCATCGGCATCGCGCTCGGCGTGCTGTGCGCCGCCGCGATCGTCATCGGGCGCAACCGCTACCGCGATCTGTTCGCGGTCTTCCTGGTGCTCGGCGTCCTGGTGTTGGCGGTGGTCGTGACGATTGAGCAGGTCGACCAATACCGCGCGCAGCGCGCCACCGGCGCCGGAGTGCCCCAGGTCGCCGAGAGCCAGCCGCCGGCCTTTGCCGGCAGCTCGACCGCACCGCAGCCGCACCCGGTCATCATCCCGCCGCCCCTCGGCATGCGCGGCCCGACCGGCGGCGCCGCCCCGGCGGCCGCCAACCCGTCGGCCGGCGGCGCGCACTGAGCGACGGCGGAGCGGCCGCGCGTCAGTCGTTGATGCGCGGGCAGAGGCGCATCGCGTTCTCGCCGAGGACCTTCCGCTTGGCGCTTTCCGTGAGCCGCGGGCGGTCGACGGTCTGCTGCACCGCCTCCGGCCAGCCGGTGTCGCCGTGCGGCCAGTCGCTGGC
>JBLMXS010000167.1:0-17373 GCA_050257895.1 Thiohalocapsa sp. | reverse complement strand
AGTTGGGTCAAGGCCGCAGCCGCCGCAGGCGGTGGCGCGCAGCGCCAGCCTTGACGCGAGTGCAGCCGTGGACCACCCCTAACAACTACTCCCTGTCCGGCTATTCAGGGGCAACTACACGGGCGCGCCCGGGGAGATCGGCAGCAACTGGCGACGCCGAGAGCAGACCGAGCACCGCCGCTGCGCTTTCTGTATTCCTGTTCGCATGTGCGACAGAGGAACTTGCCGGTTTTATCGCCGAACATCTGACGATGCGCTTGTCGGAAGCCGTCCTCCAAAGCCGTCATCTCGCACCGGAATCGCTCCTCGTTCCCGGCGAGCGTCTCGATCCGATAGTTTGATACCAGCGCCGAGCACAATGAGAGAGCCGACATCGCCATGGCGCCGGGATCGCAGCCCAACAACGCCGACTGCTCCCACACAATCGGCCAACTTCTTGGGCAGCATATCGCGGCGCAACACCGGCTCTGGGGTGATGTGTGAATCGGCGTGGAATCGGGGTAACACCTGTTCTGGCGATGCTGCACGCGCTGGCCGCCGCAGAGTCACCCCGGCAAATTTGGTGGCTACATGGCGCCCGCAACCGCAGCGAGCACTCCTTTGCCGAGGAGGCAGCGGCGGCTCTCAACGTGCTGAACGGGGCTCATCGTCACACCCGCTACAGCGCGCCGGAACCCGGCGACCGGCTCGGTGTCGATTTCGATGCTGCCGGCCGCATCAACGCTCCGGTCCTCATCGAATTAGGTGTGCCGCGGGAAGCGGACTTCTACCTGTGCGGTCCGGCAGGCTTTATGGCTGACTTGTCCTCCGGCCTCGCGCGGTGGGGAGTGCCAAGCGCTCGGATCCACACGGAAATCTTTGGACCGGGCACGTCGCGGACTCCGGGCATCGCGATGACCCTGCAGAAGGCGCCACATCTGACGTCCGGCCCCGCCGGCTCAGGACCTCTTGTGTCGTTCGCGCGCAGTGGTCTTGACGTTCGATCGGACCCCAGGTTCCACAATCTGCTCGAACTCGCGGAGGCCTGTGACGTGCCCGTGCGATGGGCGTGCCGCACCGGCGTCTGTCACAGCTGCGAAACCGCGCTCATGGCCGGCAGCGTCGATATCAGCTCGACCCGGTTGATCCGCCAGCCGCCGGCAATGTACTGATCTGCTGCTATCGGCCAGAAGCCGATGTCGTGATCGATCTTTGAAATTGAAAATCGCCGGCGATCGTCAGGAGATTGGAGATGGCAGACCGAGACATCCGAGCGGCATTGGATCGCCATTGGGCCGCTTCCGATGCCAACGATTTTGAGGCGGAGCACGATATTTATCGAGGAGACGCGGTCCTCGAATATCCCCAGTCGGGCGAGCGCATCCGCGGGCGTCAGAAAATACAATCCTCTCGCGCCGCTCAGCCGAACCGGAAGCGCTTCAGCGTGCGACGGATCGTCGGCAGGGACGATCTCTGGATCACCGAATACGTCCTGACCTATGATGGCCGGCCGTCATACACCGTGAGCATCATGGAATTCCTCGACGGAAAAGTTATCCGCGAGACACAGTATTTCGGCGATCCATTCGAGCCGGGCCCTTCGCGAACGCAATGGGTCGAGCGGACATCGTGAAATCTGCGGTGCGGAAGGACGGCCATCAGCCGCTCGACCGCACCGAGCTGCCAATCGATACAGCCTCTTTCGCCCGCTATCTGATCGGCAAGGTGTTGCTGCGAGAGCTTCCCGAAGGCATCGCCACCGGACGTATTGTGGAAGCCGAGGCGTATATCGTCGGCGACGCTGCCGGACATGCTTATCGGGGAATGACGCGGCGAAATCGTTCGCTGTTTCTCGAACGTGGGCATGCCTATGTTTATCTCGCCTACGGCACTTCATACATGCTGAACGTTTCGAGCGAGCTGCCTGGGATCGGAGCAGGCGTTCTCATCAGGGCCCTTGAGCCACTCGAAGGCATCCGGATCATGCGACTAAATCGCGGCATCGATCGCGTGCATGACTTGGCCCGAGGGCCGGGACGACTCGCCGCTGCATTGCGGATCGACCGCAGCCTCGATGGCCTCGACCTCTGCCGAGAAGGCCCTCTATGGCTGGGGCGTGGGGACGACGAATTCACTGAGCTCGGGCAGAGCGTCAGGATCGGGATCTCGCGGAATCAAGACCGCCTCCTGCGGTTCTACCTCCGGCACAATCCATTTGTAAGCGGTCCCAGATCACTCCATGAGTAAATATTGCCACATACAACTTCAGAAGAGGTTTGTGTTATGAAGATTCTGATGGTGCTTACCTCTCACGATCAGCTCGGAAATACTGGCCGCAAGACGGGTTTCTGGCTGGAAGAACTGGCCGCGCCGTATTTCGTCTTCAAGGACGCCGGCGTCGAGATCGTCCTCGCATCGCCGAAAGGTGGTCAGCCACCGCTCGATCCGAAGAGCAACGAACCGGAATTCCGAACCGAACTGACCCGCCGCTTTGAAACCGATGCGGCCGCCAACGCACAGCTCGCCTCAACGGTGCGCCTCGATAGCGTCAAACAGCAGGATTTCGACAGCGTTTTCTATCCCGGCGGTCACGGGCCGATGTGGGATCTCGTCGAGGACCCGAACTCGATCAGGCTATTGGAATCCGTCCTGGCTGCCGGCAAGATCTTCGCGGTGGTCTGCCACTCGTCGGGTGCGCTCCGTCATGTCAAGACGCCATCCGGCAAGCTCTTGGTCGATGGCAAGACCCTGACCGGCTTCACCAATGGCGAGGAAGAAGCGGTAGGGCTGACAAAGGTGGTGCCCTTCCTTGTGGAGGACGAATTGATGCGCCTCGGTGCCACCTTTTCCAAGGTGAAGAACTGGGGCGTTCACACCGTCGCCGACGGCCAGCTGATCACCGGCCAAAACCCAGCATCGTCAGGCCCGGCGGCGAAACTTCTGCTCGACAAGCTCAGCAAGTCGCGTAGCTGACCGATATCCGTACCGGCATGAGCCCGACGCCGACGGTTGCTTCACTCGACAGCCTGATGCGCGCCCTTTTCGGCCACCGATCGCTTCAGACATAACGCCACGAACACGAGCACGAACGTCAGCAGGGCGAACAGCCAAAAGCAGTCGAAGTAGGCCAGCGAGGATGCTTGTTGCGCTCGCAGATGTTCAACTTGCTGCAAGGCCAGTTGCCGCGCCGCTACCCGGTCGGCCATCTGCTGGGAGAAGAAGGCCTGGGCGTGCGCGGTGAAGGAGTTGGCGGCGGTGTTGAACTTGTCAAGGTATTCCCCGAGGCGCAGTCCGTGGAATTGCTCGCGCCGCTCATGGAACGTCTGCGCCAGTGACGTTCCGACACTGCCGCCCTCGTTGCGCAACAGGGCCAGCAAGCCGACCGCCGCGCCGCGCAATTCCACCGGCGTATAGAGGTAAGCCGCGACATTCGCCGGCGCAAAACACACCGAGAGCCCCAGCACCACCAGCACCCTAGGCCAGATCAACTGGCCGGGGCTGACGTCCAGGTTCAGCTGCGACATCCAGTAGTTTCCGGCCGTCATGATCAACAGGCCAAATGCCATTAGCCACCGGGCATCCGTCCGCCGCCCGAGCAAGCGACCGACAACCGGCATTGCCAGCACCGCGAAGATTCCGGCCGGCGACATGACCAGCCCGGCGCGCAGCGCATCGTAGCCAAAGAGTGACTGCAGCAGGGCCGGCAGCGACGTGCTGGCACCGTAGAGCGCGAGATAAGCGCAGAAGATGATGATGCAGCACCCGGCAAAATTGCGTTCGACCAATGGCCGGAAATTGACCACCGGGCTATGGTGCCGCAACTCCCAAATAAGTAGTGCAATCAAGCCTAGCGTGCAGCAAATTGCCAGTGTTTGCACCCGCCAGTAAGGATCGCCCAGCCAGTCCCATTCCTGGCCCTTGCTGAGCATCACCTCCCAGCTGACCATGACGATGACCAGCAGCGACAGGCCGATCGAGTCGAAGCGGAACGGCCGCTTTTTCAACGCCAGGCGCTGTGCCGTCAGGTAATCGGGGTCGCGCAGCAGGGCATAACAGCCCGCAAGCGCCAGGAGGCCGACGGGCACGTTGATCAGGAAAACCCAGCGCCACGAGTAGGTGTCGGTCAGCCAGCCGCCGAGCGTCGGGCCGATGACCGGCGCGATCAACGCCGCGAAGCCGAACAGCGTCATCGCCATCCCCTGCTTTTCCACCGGGAAGGCGTCCAGCAGCACGGCCTGGCTGCTCGGCTGCAACCCGCCGCCGGCCAGTCCCTGGATCACCCGGAACAGGATCAGCTGCGAAAGGCTGCCGGCCATGCCGCACAGCCCGGAGGCGAGCGTGAATACCGCGATCGATAGCAGAAAGTAGTTGCGGCGTCCGAGATGCGCGCTCAGCCAGCCGGTGATCGGCAGGATGATCGCGTTGGCCGCGAGGTAGCTGGTGAGGACCCATTCGCCGTCGTCGACGGTCGCCGACAGACCGCCGGCGATATAGCGCAGTGCCACCACCGCGATCGTGGTGTCCAGCACCTCCATGAAGGTCGGCACCACGACGACCGCAGCGATCAGCCAGGGATTGCCTGCCGCTCTAGGCCTCGTGGATGTAAGTGCGGCGACGGTCATTTGTTCGCGCCGGGAGAAGTCCCGGGCGAAGCGACGATTGCTGGCTTGGGGAAAGCGGTCTGCAGGAACTTGCCGGCGTCGGGACCGGTCGCCGGCTTGTTAATGTACACATAGGGGACAACCGACGTGCCAATAAACAGGGTGTCCTTATCGGGGTCGTATCCTTCGAGATCGATCCGGACCGGCAGCCGCTGCACCACCTTGACGAAGTTGCCGGTCGCATTCTGCGCCGGCAATAAGGCCAGCGTGGACCCGGTGCCCATCGTGAAGCCGGAGACCCGGCCCTTGAACACATGCCGGCCGCCATACATGTCGACATAGAGATCGACCGGCTCGCCGATGCGCAGATGGCGCAGCTGCGTCTCTTTGAAGTTCGCGTCGACCCAGACGTCCCGTAGGGAACGGACCGCCATCAGATTCTGGCCGATCTGGACGTAATCGCCCGGATTGATGTTGCGGCGGGTGACGACGCCGTCGATCTTCGCGTCGATGTCGCAATAGTGAAGATCGAGTTCGGCCTGCGCGAGCTCACGCTTGGCGAATTCGAGCTTCGCCTCGGCCTGCTTGACGGCTGGCGCCTCGTCGACGAGTTGGGCGAAGGTGCGATCGATATCGCCCTGTTTCTCGAACGCCTCGACCATCTCCTTTGGCTTCTGGTTAAAGGAATGCAGCACGCCCAGCTGGGCGGCAGTCTGGATCAGGTCCGCCTGCGCTGCGAGGACCGTTGCAAAGGTTTGATCTAGATCCGACGGAACTTGGTCGAGATCTTTGCCGTCATCGGGTTGCGCCGGCAGGCCCAAAGAGGCGCGAACCTGGGAGACTTCGGCCAGCGACAGGGCGACCTGTGCGCTGGCCGTCGACAGGGCTCTTTGCGCCCGATCGAATTCCTGCCGGCTTTCGCCGGGCGATCCCAGCAATTGCCGCGCCCGATAGAAATCGGCTTGTGCCAGTGTGAAGTCGGCCTTGCTCTTGTCGACAGCGGCGACCCGGGCATGCAATAGCGCGATTTTGTTGTCGACGTCGTGTATCGCGTTCTGCAGCGCCCAGCGGCGGGCCCGCGCCTGCGCTTCGAGATCGCGCGCCATCGCCTTGGCTGCGCGCAGATCCGCGGCGGCGGTATCGACCGCCGCTTGTTTTACGGCAACCGCGTCCTGAAACGGCTTCTCGTCGAGTTCGGCGAGGAGCTCGCCCTTGTGCACCCGGTTGTTGTCGTCCACCAGGACACGGGAGATCTGGCCGGCGACCCGGGGCGCGACAAACGTCACATGGCCGTTGACGTAGGCATCGTCCGTCGAAACGGTGTTGAGCGTCGCGCGGATCCACGGGACGCCAAAGAGACCCAGCGCCGCCGCAACCAGTACGCCGGCCCCGCCAATCAGCAGCCATCGCCGCCGCGACCGGCGCCGATCCGGAGCCGGGCCAACCGATCGCCGCGCTTCGGACTCGGTCGACGCGGCGTCATCTGCAAGGGGCGCTTCGACCGCATTAGCGTCGCTCCTATTCGCCCCAGACTCGCTGGTCGTCTCGCCGGACATGGCCCCCCATCGGATTCGAACGTCGACCCGGCATCGGGCCCAATTAAACCATTATCGTCCCTCCCGCCCGCGCAATCATTCTTCCGGCTAGCGTGCGCCGAAGGCGAAATCCACGAATCCACCGTCGACCGCGAGGAGCCACAGCCCATGCTTCGCCGGTTGGGCCAGCGGTAATACCGCCCCTTATCGCGGCGGAAACGTCCCGCGAGCCGTTTGGTTCCGCTATGAAATCCTTTTTCTCCTTCCCAACAGCGGCGGCCGCTTTGGGGCATGAGGACCGGTTCCCGCCCCGAAAGCTGAGGGTCGGCTCTGGGTTCGTTCTGCGGACTCCATCGGCATGAATGGCAATGGGCCATTGTTTGCCCGGACGGCATGGCCGTACAGCGACCCTTGAATCTGCTGCCCGCTAATCGCGAAGTAAATCGGATTGTCGGCTGATGGCACCGGGCATATCTGGGCTGGACGGGAGGCAACCTGCCCGATCAGTTCGTCCAGGAAGCGCGTGCCAGCCTACCGCCATTCTCGACAAATGCGGTCAGCGACATCTTCGGGTCAGTCTGCTTGCAGCGCATCCGGCTACGCCATGATCAACAGGTGCCCGAGTGGGAGAGCGGACGATGAGGTCGGGTGCATCGCAACCTCTTTCCGGGGTGTAGCCGGGGTAGCCGGCCAAACGGGTCTGCTGCTGCGCTTCGTGTACGGTTGAATATGAAAACGGCGGGTGAGGAGAGAATGGGCAAGCTGGACGGCAAGGTGGCGCTCGTCACGGGTGCGGCACGCGGTCTTGGACGTGCCTACGCAAAGCGACTGGCCGGATTGGGTGCGAAGGTCGCGGTCGCCGACCTCAATCTCCGATCGTTTGAGGAATTCGAGGCCGAGGCCAAAGACATGACGGCCGACAGCACGGTCGCCGAGATCGAGGCCGCGGGTGGCACCGCCCTTGGAATCGAGATCGATGTCACTGACCACGAGGCCGTCACGGCGATGGTCGCGCGCGTCGTCCAGGAGTGGGGCCGCGTCGATGTCCTGGTCGCCAACGCGGGCGGCGGTCGTGGTCGGCCAATGGACACGAAGGCCAGCACACTCGATCCGGCTCTGCTGCGGCTCGTCATCGACATGAACCTGTTCGGGACTGTCTACGCGGTGAATGCGGTCGCCCCGGTGATGAAGAAGCAGCGCTCGGGCAAGATCATCACGGTAAGCTCAATTGCCGGAACGGGGCCGTCAGTGGACGGCGGATATGCCCATTACGGCGCGGCAAAGGCCGCTATCGCCCACTACACGCAATATTTGGCCCAGGATCTCGGACCGTTCGGGATCACCGCGAACTGCATTGCGCCCGGCGTGATCGCCACCGGCCGGATCATGGCAACGGTCATCCCGGCAGCAGCCAAAGCAACCGCGACCGGGCGGAGTTGGTCGCCCTGCGGCGGCTCGGGACGCTCGAGGACTGCACCAAGGTAGTCGAGTTCCTCGCGACCGACCTGTCCGACTATGTGACCGGAGCCCGTGATCCCGATCGACGGCGGGCTGGTTCGAGGATAGCGGTCCCCGGCAATTGGGCACCGGCAGCACGAAAACGAACGCCCGACCCCATACAGGAAATATACACCAGTTCTATACACTTCGCCCCGATGCTGCGTCTATAAAATACTGAAAAATAGTTATTTTATGGATGGCGGAGAGGGAGGGATTCGAACCCTCGGTCCCCCGCAAGAGGGACAACGGTTTTCGAGACCGCCCCGTTCGACCGCTCCGGCACCTCTCCATCCGAACGGCGGCGACGGCTTAGCATATGGCGTCGAAGAACGGCAAGGGAACAGGTGCGGCACCGGGTCCGGCTGGGCTCTGCCGCGATGCGCCGTGGAGAGCCCCTTGTTTTGACAATGCCGGCGCCACAAACCTGGGGGAGCGGCCGCAGTGATCCTTGCGACGCAGCCTCTTTCCTCGGGGCTCCGCAACCGACAAACTGGCGCGATGCAGCACCGGACCTACCCCGACGCCTACCTGCGCGACATCCTCACTGCGGTGCGCCTCATCGCAATTGTCGGCGCCAGCCCGCGGCCGCAGCGTCCGAGCCACGGCGTCATGCGCTATCTGCAGCGCCAGGGGTACCGCGCCATCCCGGTCAACCCGTTCGCCGCCGGCACGACGATCCTCGGCGAGCCTTGCTATGCGACGCTAGGCGAGATCCCAGCGGATCTTGCGGGGCCGGTCGACATGGTCGACATCTTCCGCCGCAGCGAATTCGCCGGCGCCGCGGTCGACGCGGCAATCGCCGCCGGCGCCAAGGTGGTGTGGATGCAGCTCGGCGTCGTCGACGCGGCCGCCGCCGCCCGCGCCGAGGCGCACGGCCTCAAGGTGGTGATGGATCGCTGCCCGGCAATCGAGATCCCGCGGCTTGGACTGGCGAAGGGCTGAACTGCCGCCGCTGCCGCGGCTGCATGCCGCGCGCGTGCTGCGGGCCCATGTTCGGTTTATCGGCTCGCTGGCGTTGGGGCTGGCAGTCGGCTTGCTGCTGCCGTCGTCGCTGACTGCCACGCAGCGCACCGTGATCGGCTGGGATTGCGGCATCGTCGTGTTTCTCGTCGCCGTCATCGTGATGGCGGCGCGCGCCACGCCCGACGCGATGGTCCGCCGCGCCGCATTGCAGGGGGAAGCCGGCTGGGTCTTTGTGACGCTCTTGGCGAGCGCGGCGTTCTTCAGCCTGTTCGCGATCCTCGGCCTGATGCGGCACGCCAAATCGCAGGGCGGCGAAGCGATGGTGATGCTGACCGTGCTGGCCGGCGTCACGATCCTGTTGTCGTGGCTCTTCACGCATACCGTGTTCGCGGTGCATTACGCCCACGAATACCTAAAGGACCGGGCGCATCACCGCAGGATCGGCCTCGACTTTCCGGCCGAGCGCGACGATCCGGATTACTGGGACTTCCTCTATTTCTCGTTTGTCGTCGGGATGACGGCGCAGGTCTCCGACGTCCGGGTGATGACGCGGCGGTGGCGCCGCCTGGTGCTCGCGCACGGCATCCTGTCGTTCCTGTTCAACACCGCCATCCTGGCGCTGTCGATCAACCTGCTCGCCGGATTTTTCTGAGCGGCGGATCCACCCAGAGCGGAAGCTCTGATCAAAGGTCGAGCGTCGCCTCGCGGCAGACGGTGATGCGGCGCTTGTTGCGCACCGTATAGAACAGCGGCGCCGCCGCGGGGGCGGTGCCGTGGCGCAAGGCGATCGCCTGCGCCAGCATGAACTGCGTCACGTCACGGAACGGCACCAGCGGGCGGCGCGCGATCGGATGCCAGCCGACATCCTCCAGTTCGTCGGTGCTGACCGGGTCGCCGAACACGGCGCTGCCGTCGGCGAGAAAAAAGCGCGTGTTGAAGCGCCGGAAGACGCGGGTCGGGGTGATCGCCCGCCCGACATAGAGAAGGCCGTCGAGGGCAGCGACGATGCCCTGCCCGGCATACGCCCGCTCGATCGCGGACAGCCCAGGCGGCGGCTCACCCTCGGCGGGGGTCGCGCTGTGCCGGCCGACCAGGACGCCGACCTCCTCCCAGGTCTCGCGCAGCGCGGCGCGGGCGCAGCGCGCCAGCCGCGGCGGCAAATGCGCGCCGCCCTCTTCGACGGCCCAGATCCTGTTGTCCTCGGTTTCGACGACGCCGCCCGGAAACACCCAGACCCCGGGCATGAACTTGACATGCCCGGGCCGCCGCCCGGCCAGCAGTTCGAGATCGTCCCCCTCGCCGCGCAGCAGGATCAGCGAGGCCGCATCGCGCGGCCGCACGATCGCCGGCTTCGCCCGCACCGCCTCGGTGACGTCATTCATGCGCGCACGGATCCAGCGGTCCTCTAGAGGTCGCCCGCCCGCAGCCCGGTGTACTTGGCGACGCGGGCCAGCATTCGGGGACCCAACTCCTGATCGTCGTGGAACGCGAAAACATAGTCGGACCAGCCCGGCGCGCCGCAGCACCTTATGCGAACCCGACTGGCGCTTGACCTCCCATCCCATCCGCAATAGTGCTCGCAGAAACGCTTAGCCCTCGTTGCCGGCCAGCCGTTCATGCTGTCTCGAAGAATTTCTCGGGATCGATCGGGACTGGCTCACCCTGCTCGATTCGATCAGCGATGACGCGAAGGGCCAGCGCCGTCGCTTTCTGGCGCGCCTGCTTCTCGCTGTTTCCGTACACCAGGACACCGGGCAGCGCGGAGACCTCGACGATCCACCGGCCGTCGACTTTGCGCTCGATTTCGATCTTGAGCATGCCCTACGCCTCCTTGCCGGGTTCGGCGATGGCAGCGGACCACGGCGACATGACGTCGCTGATGCCGTAATTGAGGCCGTCCTCGCCGCGCAGCACGAGGTTCGGGCAGGCGAACAGCGACGGCCAGGCGGTGTGCTCGACGATCGCCGAGCCGGCGCGGGTGGCGAGGCGGTCGCGGATCGCTTCGCCGAGGCGCCGGTCGATCGCGATGCCGCTGTCGCCGCTGACGTCGATCCGCGGATGATGCGCCGCCTCCTCCGGGCTCATCGCGAAATCGACGATGAAGCTAGCCAATTGCACGACCGCGGCGAGGATGCGGCGGCCGCCCGAGGCGCCGACCCCGAAGCGCGGCCGGCCGTCGCGCGCCACGACGAGGGGGCACATATTGGTCAAGGCACGCTTCGCGGGCCCGAGCGAATTGGGCCGGCCCGGCCGCGGGTCGAACCACATGATCCCGTTGTTCATCAGGATGCCGGTCTGCGGCAGCACGTAGCGGCTGCCGAAGCTCGACAACAGCGTCGTCGTCAAGGCCGCGATGCCGCCCTCGCGGTCGATTGCGGTGATGTGCGTCGTGCAACTCTCGCCCGGCGGCGCGATGTCGCCCAGCCCCTCGAGGCGGCTGTGGTAGGCCTGCTGCAGCGCGTCGATCAGCGCCTCGAAATAGCCCGCCTCCGGAGCCTGCGGGAAGCGCTTGCCCGACAGACGGTCGAGCACGTCGGCCAGGGTCGGCGCCGCGGTCAGCCCCCGCGCCGCATGCATCGAATAGCCGCGATAGGGGATCTCGAGCGAGGGCACCAGCCGCGCGCGGCAATGGCGCAGATCCTCGGCCGACAATAGGCCGCCGGCGGCGGCGATGTCGGCGACGATCGCCGCCGCGATCTCGCCGGTGTAGAAGTCGTCGGGGCCCTGTTCGGCCAGCCGCGCCAGGGTCTCCCCGAGTTTCAGGTTGGGAAGCGTGACTGCCTCGCCGCTCGCCGGCGCGACCGGCGGCAGATTGTCCGGCAGCCACAGAAGGCGGCTTTCGTCGTAGCGCCGCAGATCCTCGGCCGCGGCCGCGGTCTTCAGCGTCACCCACCAGTCGACCGGCAGGCCCTGGCGCGCCCGCGCCACCGCCGGCGCCAAGAGTTCGCGCCACGGGGTGCGCCCGAAGCGCTCGACGGCGGCGGCATACCCGCGCACCGCGCTCGGCACCGCGACCGACAGCGGCCCGTGCATGTTGCGGTCGCCCTCGACGCGCGGCCAGGTGAACAACTCGGTCTTCATCTCGCCGGTCAGCGGGTAGAGCGCCGGGTCGAGCGCGACCGGCGAGACCGGTCCGAAATCGATGACTTCGGCGCGGCCGCCGCCCGGCGGATGCACGACCATAAAGCCGATCCCGCCGAGGCCGCTGTTCCACGGCTCGCGCACGGCGAGCGCGAAGGCGGTCGCGACGACCGCATCGACGGCGCTGCCGCCCGATGCCAGCACCTCGGCGCCGACCGCCGCGGCAACGCCGTTCTGCGCCGCGACAAGCCCGCCGCGCGAGGCCGCGACCGGCTTCCTGACGACCCAGTTCTGCATCAGAGCCGGCATCACAACACCTCTATTCCGTCGACCCGGGTCTTGTAGAAGGCATAATGCCCGGCCAGCCCCGCCGCCTCGTCATACGGCGCCCGGTAGGCCCAGACGGCGTTCTCGGATTGCCGCTTGGCGTCGCCGCTGCCGATTTGGATCGTCCAGTACGAGCAGTCGCCCTTGAACGGGCAATGGGTCTTGTGGTCGGTCGGCTGCAACAGGTCGACCCGGACGTCCTGCTCGGGCAGGTAGTGCACCGGCCCGTGGCCGGTTTCCTCGACGCGGATCGCGTTGGCGCTGTCGGCGATCACGGCGCCGGCGAAGCTGACGCGCACCCGCTGGCGTTCGGGGACGAGATCGACCCGGTGCTCAGGCTTCGTGGCGTAGCCGGGGGCGGGGTTGGCCATCGCATCCCTCCTTCTCACTAGCGAATGGTTTCGGACGGCGGCGCCTTGCGCCAGTGCGGCGCCCGGTGCGGGCCCTTGCACTGGAACGAGGCGACGCAGCCCGCGTACATTTGCGAGCCCTGCAGCGGCCCGCATTCCTGGGCGATCCGCTTGGCGCGGAACGACGGGTTGGTGCACAGCAGCTGCTCGTATTGCTGGCTCTCGCGCACGTTCTGCTGCGCGCTCTCGTTGCCGGAGGACTGCGCCCAGGCAGATCCGGCCGCGGCCACCAGCCCGCAAACCGCCAGATGAGCTGCCCAGCTAATCGCCCGGCTAACCGAAAGAGATCCGCGCATCTTCTGCTCCCTTGGTTTTGTATGATTATACGCGGCGGCTCAGCCAACCATGGTGAGCCCGCCGCTGACGCTCAAGACCTGCCCGGTGATGTAGTCAGAGCGCCGCCCGAGGAAGAACATCACCGCCTCGGCAATCTCCTCCGGCTGAGCGATGCGGCGGAACGGGATGACGCGCGTCAGCGCCTCGCGCATCCTCTCCGGCTGGCGCTGAAACAACGGCGTGTCGGTCGGGCCGGGGCAGACGCAGTTGACATTGATATGGTAGCGCGCCATCTCGCGCGCCAGCGATTTGGTGAAGGCGATGAGCCCGCCTTTGGCGGCGGCGTAGACCGTCTCACCGGTGCTGCCGACGCGGCCCGCATCGCTCGCGATGTTGACGATCTTGCCCCCTTGCGCCGCGATCATCGGCGGCAGGATCGCGCGGCTCAGGCGCACCGCGCCGAGCAGGTTGATCTGGATCAGCTGCTCCCACATTTCCGGCGGGTTCTGCATGAACGCCTCGATGCGGTCCCAGCCCGCGCCGTTGACCAGCCCGTCGACGCGTGGGGTGCGCTGGTGAACGGCCGCCGCGAAATCGGCGATCGATTGCGGCTGCGTCAGGTCGAGCGGCAGGAACTCGATCGCCAAGCCGGCGCTCGCCGCCTCGGCCGCGACGGTGGTGCCGCCCTCCTCGTCGACGTCGCCAACCAGCACCCGCGCCCCTTCGCGCGCCAAGAGCAGCGCCGTCGCCCTGCCGATCCCGGAGGCGCCGCCGGTGACGACGGCCGTGCGCGCTTGCATCTCCATCGCAAATTCCTCGCCGCTGCCGGGGACGCTGCCGATGGTCGGCGCTGCTGGCATCGGCTGTCAACGACAGCTCGGAGACAAGCCTCAGATTGTCGGCGAGCGTCGCTCGGCGGTCACTTGCAGGCCGCCATACGGGTGCAGGCTGATATGGCCGACGGCGCGCACCCGATGGCCCGGCGCGAGGCGAAAGCGGAAGCGGCGCGCCAACACCGCGACGACGATCAGCATCTGCGTCATCGCAAAGGTGGCGCCGACGCAGATCCGCGGGCCGCCGGCGAACGGCACGAACGCAAAGCGGTGCCGCGTTGCGGCGTTCTGGGGGCTGAAGCGGTCCGGGTCGAAGCGGTCCGGCTCGTTCCACAGGCGGCGGTGGCGATGCACGACCCACGGCATGATCGCGATGACGTTATGCCGCGACACGCGATGCCCGCCCAGCGTATCCCGACCCCTGGCCTCGCGCAGGATCGCCGGGATCGGCGGATAGAGGCGCATTGTCTCGTCGATCACCTGCCGCGCATAGGCCAGGCGGGACAGATGCGCCGGGGAGAGCGGCTCACCATCGAGCAGCGCGTCGACCTCGCGGTGCAGCCGCGCCTCGATTTCGGGGTGCGCGGCGAGCAGATACCAGATCCAGGTCATCGCCCGCACCGTCGGCGACACGCCGCCGGCGATCATGCTGGCGGCCTCGTCGCGCACGTCGCCGCGCGGCAGGCTGTCGCCGCTGCGCCGGTCCTTGAGATGGATCAGGCGCCAGATCAGGTCACGCGGGCCGGCGTAACCGGGGTCGCGGCGGGCGTCGATCAGGCGGTAGAGCAGGTCGTCGAACGGCGCGATCTTGTTGCGCAGCCGCTGCGGCCGCAGCGGGTCGAGAAGCGGGCTGAACGGCGTGAAATCGATGAGGACCGGCTTGCGCGGGTATTTCGCGAGGCTGTTCAGCATCGTCACCGCTTCGGGGTCGCCGCCGGTGACGACCTCGTTCCACAGGCCGATCAACAGGTCGCTGACCGCCTGCTCGAGGTCGAACACCTCGCCCGGCCGGTAAGCGGCGAGGCGGCCCGCGGCGGTTTCGGCCGCCGCGATCATCGCCGGGATGTCAGGCATGATCGCGCGGTGATCGATCGCCGGCGCGGCGATGCGGCGGTGGCGCCACCACAATTCGCCCTCGGTGCCGAGCGAGCCGGTGCCGAGATTGGCCTGGAACAGCCGGCGGATGTAGCGGAAGCGCGGGTAGTTCTCGACGTTGTCGAGGAAGACCCGCTTGATCGCGTCCGGGTCGCTGACGAACAGCACGCGCTGCCAGACGTAGCGCCGTGGCACGATCAGTTCGTCAAACAGCTGCTCATCACAGACGGCGAGCGAATTGGTCGCGATCGTCCGCAGGAATTCGACGGTCGAGAGCGCCTGCGCCGGCCGCGGCGGCACCGCAAGCCCGCCCGGCTCAGCCTCCGTCGCAACAGGCTGCAGGCCGTCAATCGTCTCGACAGTCAAAATTCGTCCCCCTGCCGCCCCAGCATCCCCCTTCTGACACGTCCGGTTCCTCCCCCGCAAGGCGAGGAGGTGCGAGTGGGGGAGACTGAAAGCCTTTCCCCTCGATGAGGGAGGAGAATCCAGGCATCGCCGCTCAGTCGCGGCGGTAGTCGAACAGCATGTACCACTGATCGAGGCGGTCGAGGACGATCGGCGTGATGATTGCGTCGAGGCGGTGGATGTTTTCGCTCAGCGGCGCTTCATCGTCGCCCGGGAGGAGATCGGCCGGCGGCAGAAACTTCACATGGAAGCGCGCCCCGCCCCGCTCGGGATCGCGCTCGGCATAGGCGGGGATCACGGCGGCGCCGCTCGCCCAGGCCAGGCGGACGATCGTCGGCAGGTTGGCGCGCGGCGCGATCGGCCGGCCGAACAGCGGCGCGTTGATGCGGCCGCGGCGCTCGTCGTCGGCGAAGATCAGCAGCACGCCGCGCTCCTCGACGAGAAGGCGGCGGGCGATGCGCGCGGCCATGACGCCCGGGCGCAGCATGATCGCGCCATAGCGGCGGCGTGCGGCGACGGCGATATGGTGCTCGAAGCGGCTGCGCGGCGGCTGGTAGATGAATTTGAACCCCGACAACCCGAGGCCGATCAGCGCCGGGCCGATGACCTCCCAGTTGTTGAGATGCAGGCCCATGACGATGACCGGCCGCCCGGCCGCGCGCGCCGCCAGCAGATGCTCGCGGCCGGAGACGGCGATGCGCCCCTCCCGCCACAACCGGTCGAGGACCGAGAATTCGAGCATCGTGCGGCCAGCCGTGGCGAAGAGACTCATCACCGCGGCAGCCACGTCGCGCTCCGCGCTCTCGCCGCGGAAGCGGCGGTAGAGCCGTTCGGCGCGGCGGCGCTCCGTATGATAGCGGTAGCGGCCGTTGAGCAGCCCGAGACGCGCGCCGAGCGCCGAACCGAAATCCGTCGGCAGTAAACGGCTGCTGTGATGGATGGCGTAATCGAGGCCGCCGAGCAGCGGATCGCGCAGCCAATAGCGGCGCCACAGCCACGCGCGCTGGCGCAATGCCGGCCGACCGATGCCGCCGGCGCGGACCGGCGCAGACGTCACGGCGTGGGCCGGCGCGTGATCGGTCATCCTGGTCAGATAGGACCGCGGGCCTCTAGCCCGTCGATCTGGTTGCAGGCAAGGGCGGGCGGGACGCCCGCGGTCCCGGCGGCTGCGCCGCGCGGCTCGATCAGCATCGGCAGGCTGTCGCCCGGCCGCAACGTCAGCCGGCACACCGGCGCGACTGCGGCCTCCGGCGCCAGACGCAGCCGCACGTGCTGCGCCAGTGTCGCGAGGCAAAGGATCGCCTCGGTCAGCCCGAAGGCCTGGCCGGCGCAGACCCGCGGCCCGACGCTGAACGGGATGTAGCTGTAGCGCTGGCGGGCGCCGGCATTCTCCGGCAGGAAACGCTCCGGGATGAAATGGTCGGGGTCTTTCCACAAGCGGCGGTGCCGGTGCAGCAGCCACGGGATGACGATCAGCAGCGAGCCCGTGGGGATCGTGCGGCCGCGGATCGTCTCTTCGCGCAAGGCCTGGCGGCCGAGCAACGGCACCGGCGGATAGAGCCGGATCGTCTCCTCGAACACCGCCCGCGTGTACACGAGCCGCGGCACATCCTCGAGGGTCGGCAGGCGGCCGCCGAGGACTTCAGCCAGCTCGGCGTGCAGGCGCGCCTCGACCGCGGGCGCCTGCGACAAGAGGTACCAGGTCCACGCCAGGGAGTTGGCGGTGGTCTCGTGCCCCGCCATGAAGACGACCGCCGCCTCGTTGCGCAGCCCGTCGCGGTCGAGCGCCTCGCCGGTCTCCGGATCGCGCGCTTCGAGCAGCATGCGGATCATCGACTGCTCGCCGGTCTTCAGCCGCGCCTCGCATTCGCGGATGATGCCGTCGAGGACGCCATAGATGCGCTTGGCCGCGCGGTGCACCGCCGGCGCCTGAAAGCGCGGCAGCCAGTCCGGCAACCCCAGCAGATAGGACATGTCGAGCTGCCCGACCTGCCGCTGGTAGGCGCTGAACGCGGCTACGACCTCGCCGGCGTGCGCGGCACCGAGACGCGGGCCGAAGATCGTGCGGCAGATGATCTCGGCGGTCAGCGTCGCCATCTCGCGCAACGCATCGAGCGGCGCCCCCGGCGGCAGGGCGCGCCAGCGCGCCGCGGTCTCCGCAGCGGTCGCGACCATCGTCGGGGCGAACAATGCCATGCGCGAGACGAGCGCACCCAGCCCGATCGCCGCCAACCAGCCGCCCAGCGAGAGGTCCTCGACAGCCGCCAGGATGCCGCCGACGGCGACCCCGGTGGCCACGGCGACGCCCGCCGGCACCGCGAGGTCGGTGAGCGCGAGGGGCAGCGCGCCGCGCGTCGAGCCGAGCGCC
>JBLMXS010000166.1:0-3245 GCA_050257895.1 Thiohalocapsa sp. | reverse complement strand
CCGTCACGAGGTGCAGCACGCCATGGACTCGGCACCACTCCGCTAGGAGCCGGTAGCGCGCCTCGCGGGCCGCCTCCTGCACGCCGGTTGCCGGCTTCATCCCGTCCCAGCGCAGGATCTCGGCGGCAATGCCATGCGTCGTCAGCCAGCCGGCGACGATCGCCGCCTCCGCGCCGCTTTCCGGCCGCAGTCCGTGATCGACGGTCAGCGCCGTCGCGCGGCCGCCCAGATGGCGCGCCCATCGGTCGGCAAGCAGCGCCAGCGCCATGCTGTCCGGGCCGCCCGAAGTTGCCACCGCGACCAGCGGCCGTGCCTCGAAGCCGCCGATCGCGCGGAGCGCCGCGGCAAGCTCCGCCTCGGTCAGCGGCCTAACCCGGACAAGTCCGTCATTGCGAGGAGCGGAGCGACGAAGCAATCTCGATCCCGAGAGCAAGCTATCCCCGAGATTGCTTTGCTCCGCTCGCAATGACAACGGGATGATGCACCCCGGCCTCAGCAGCCGAGACGCTTTTTCTCGGTGGCGGCGTGCTGTTTGACAGAAGCGCCGGCATGCGGGAAGTCGCGATCGAGCTGGGCAAGGGCGACGCAGGCGTTCTGCTTCTGGTTGGCGCGGGCGAGCGACATGCTGAGCTTCAGGAGGCCGTCCGGCGCCTTGCCGCTCTTCGGGTAGCGCTTGTAGCCCTCGGCAAAGGCGCTGGCGGCTTCGAGATAGCGGCCGCGCGCGTAATACGTCTCCCCGAGCCAGTATTGCGCATTCCCGGCCAGCGGGTCCTTCGGATGCTGATCGACAAAGTCCCTGAGCGCCGTCTCGGCACCAGCGTAATCGGCGTGCTTCAGGAGGCCGAAGGCGTGATTGTACTGCGCCGCGGGCGAGCCGCCCGGCAATGCCGCCGCGACCGGACGCGCCGCCGCCGCCCGGGTGGCGGGTTCCGCCTCCGGTGGCGCGCCGGCGAGAGAAGCCGCTGGCGGCGCACCAAGCCTCGTTCCAGGCGGCGTCAAGGTGCCGAAAATCGGGATCGGCGCGTCGCCGAGCGGTCCGCCGGGCGGTGGCGGAAAGCCGCGTCCGGGCGCCGTCGCCACGCGCGGCGGCGGCGCCTCGTCATCGGCCGCATCGGCCGCGTCGGGAGGCGGCGGAAAGCGGCGCGGCGCAGGCGCCGCGGCCGGGGCCTCGGTCGCGGCGAGCGGGCGCGAGGTGCCGGCGGTCTGGCCGACGCGCATGTCGACGTCGGTGTTCACCTGTTCGAGGCGCTGGCGCAGCTGCGTCACCTGGTTGGTCAATTCCTCGACCCGCCCGGTCAGGTTGCGCATCTGCTCTTCGAGGCGGTCCATGCGGATCTCGGTATTGACCAGCGCAGCGCCCCCGCCTGGCGGCATCGGCGGCGCCGGCAGCCCGCGATAGACCTGGCGCTGCAGCATGTTGAGGTCGCGCTCGAGCCGATCGAGCCGCTCCAACGCCGAGTGTTCCTGGCTGCGCGCCGGCGGCGCGAGACAGGGCGCCGACAGCGCCAGCGTGGCGAGCGCGATAGCGGCGGGAACACACCGCGGCCGGTGCTGGAAGATTCTCATTTGCCTCGTCACGTCACGTGCGGGGGGATACGCCCAAGCGCCGCGCATCTCACGTGCCAGCCTCAGCTAGTAGGAGCGGTTTTGGGCGAAAAGAGGGCGCGAGCGCGCCGTACGTCCCGGACGCGCCGGCAACTCTCAATTGACCACGGTGACGCCGCGCCGGTTCTGCGCGTACGAGGTTTCGTCGGAATGCGGCACCGCCGGGCGCTCCTTGCCGTAGCTGATCGTGTTCATCCGCGACGGCGGGATGCCGAGCGCCACCAGCACATTCTTCACCGCCTCGGCGCGCCGTTCGCCGAGCGCCAGGTTGTATTCCCGCGTGCCGCGCTCGTCGGTGTGGCCTTCGATGGTAACCCTGACGTTCGGGTAGCGCTTCAGCCATTGCGCCTGCCGCTCGAGAATCTGCTGCGCTTCCGGCGAGATGTCGGCCCGATCATAGGCGAAGAACACGCGGTCGCCCGCGGTCTCGGCGAGATCCTGCTGCGATCCCGGCCCGAAACGCGAGGTGCTGATGCCGCCCGGCGGCGCGGGGCCGCCCGGCGGCGGCTCCGGCGTGCTGCTGCACGCCGCCAGCACCATCAAAGCTCCCAAAAACACCCCGCTTGGGGCAAGCAGACGCAGATGCATGTCAGACCTCTCGATCAGGTGAAGCGTCCATGGTCGCGCTTGCAGACTGAAGCGTCATGGCCGGGCTTGACCCGGCCATCTGTGTGCAGCACCACCAGATCCCCGGGTCAAGCCCGGGGATGACGACCGTGGCATGAATTCCATCAGGCCAAAACCGGTCTACGGCAGCAGCGGCGACCACGCCGGGTCGGACGCGTCGCCCGGCGTCTTCGCCTGGTGCTGGTTGTTGCCGGTCAGGTCGATCGTGTAGAGATGCGGCCCGCCGCCGCGGCCCTCGCGAAAATACATCAGGACCCGGCCGTTGGGCGCCCAGGTCGGCCCCTCGACGAGGAAATCCTGGGTCAACAGGCGCTCGCCGGAACCGTCGGGCCGCATCACGCCGATATAGAACGTGCCGCCCTCGATCTTGGTAAAGGCGATCAGGTCGCCGCGCGGGGACCATACGGGCGTACCGTATTTGCCGCCGCCGAAGCTGATGCGGTGCGCCTCGCCACCGCCGGCTCCCATCACGTAAAGCTGCTGCGAGCCGCCGCGGTCCGAGTTGAAGACGATCTTGCTGCCATCGGGCGAGAACGACGGCGTGGTGTTGATCGTGTTGCCGTCGGTCAGCCGGGTCATCCCGCCGCCGTGCACGCCCATCACGAAGATGTTGCTTGCGCCGTGCTCGGAGCGGCTGAGGACCAGCTTGGAGCCGTCCGGCGAGAAGCGCGGCGCGAAGGTCATGCCGGGGAAGTCGCCGAGAGCGTGCGTCTGGCCGCTGTCGAGGTTGTAGATGAAGACGCTCGGGGTGCCCTTGGCGTAGGACAGGTAGGCGACCTGCTGCGCCGATGGCGAGAAGCGCGGCGTCAAGACGAGCGCCCTTCCGTCGGTCAGGTACTGCTGGTTGGCGCCGTCCTGGTCCATGATCGCCAGCCGCTTGACGCGCTTTTGTGGCGGCCCGGATTCGGCGATATAGACGATGCGGGTGTCGAAATAGCCGCCCTCGCCGGTGATCCGTTTGTAGATCTCGTCGGCGATCTTGTGGGCGACGCGGCGCCAGTTCTGGCGGGTCG
>JBLMXS010000165.1:0-5293 GCA_050257895.1 Thiohalocapsa sp. | reverse complement strand
CCCTCGGTGGCGCCGCCCTCCTCGAACAGGAGGCTGTAGCCTGGCCGCGCCCGCGTCAGCTCGTTGCGCAATGTGCGCTCGGCATGCAGGTCGGCGGTCGAGACGAATTCGCCCGGTCCTTTGATCGAGACCTGCAATTGCTCGACCTCGCCGAAGTCGCGGTTAAGACCGCGCGCGGCCTTGCGCGCCGCTGCGGACATGACATTGATGATCGGCGACGGGCGCGCCACGAACGGGACCGCTAGTCCTTGGCGCGCTCGACGTAGCTGCCGTCGGCCGTGCTGACGACGATGCGGGTGCCGGCCTCGATGAACGGCGGGATCATCACCCGCCGCCCGTTGGTGAGCTTGCCGGGCTTGTACGAGGAGGAGGCGGTCTGGCCGCGCACCACCGGGTCGGCCTCGACGATCTCGAACACCGCGCTCGGCGGCATCTCGACCGACAGCGGCGTGCCTTCGTAGACCATCACCTTGCAAATCATGCCGTCCTGCAGGAAGTCGGCGGGGTCGCCGATCAGCTCACGCGGCACGGTCACCTGCTCGAAATTGTCGTTGTCCATGAAGGTCGCCTGGTCGCCCTCCATATAGAGGAACTGCATCTCTTTCTCGTCGAGCCGCACGCGCTCGACCGTTTCCTGGGTGCGGAAGCGCTCGGTCGCCTTGTTGCCGCTGCGCAGGTCGCGGATTTCGAGCTGCGCGAAGGCGCCGCCCTTGCCCGGCTGTACCAGCTCGCGTCTCAGCACGAGCCACAGCTTGTTCTGATGCTCCAGGACGTTGCCTGGCTTGAGATCGATGGCGTTAATCTTCGGCATGAGCGGACGGTCTCGCTTCTTGACGCGCAGGAGATGGGGATTTGGGCGGCTTCCTACCAGCTTGCGAACACCGCGCAAAGCGGATTGCGCCCCAGATGGCGCTGGCGAATAGCCGATGACGGCGCCGTGGTGGCGGCCGGATCGGCTGATGGCGCGGCGGGCCAACCTTGAAGCACGGGGGCGCGTTCTAGCGGCGGTGCGGGCGTTCTTCGCGGCGCAGGACTATGTCGAGGTCGAGACGCCTTCCTTGCAGGTCAGCCCCGGGCTTGAGCCGCACCTGAAGGCGTTTGCGACGGTGCTGCACGATCCGCGCGATGGCGCTGCCGCGCCGCGCTATCTGCACACCTCGCCCGAATTCGCGATGAAGAAGCTGCTGGCCGGCGGCCTGCCGCGCATCTGGCAATTGGCACACGTGTTCCGCGACGGCGAGCGCAGCGCCACCCACCATCCGGAATTCGCGATGCTCGAATGGTACCGCGCCGGCGCCTCCTACCGCGACTTGATGGAGGAATGCGAGGATTTGCTGCGGGCAGCGCAGCAGGCCGCCGGAGCGGTGAGGTTGCGCTGGCGCGGCAACAGCGCCGATGCGCTCCAGCCCTGGCAGCGTCTGTCGGTCGCCGAGGCGTTCGCGCGGCATGCCGGGATCGACCTCCTGGCGACGATGCCCGATCCGACGCGGCCGGAGGCGGCGTTGCTCGCCGCGGTCGCGGCCCGCATCGGCGTTGCCGCGCATCCGGGAGACGATTGGGAAACGCTGTTCTTCCGCATCTTTCTCGACCGCATCGAGCCGCAGCTCGGGATCGGTGCGCCGACCATCGTCTACGACTACCCGATCACGATGGCGGCGCTGTCGCGGCCGAAGCCGGACGATCCGCGCCTCGCCGAGCGCTTCGAGCTCTATGTGTGCGGCCTGGAGCTTGCTAACGCGTTCGGCGAATTGACCGACGCCGCCGAGCAGCGCCGCCGCTTCGCCGCCGATCAGGCGAAGAAGCAGGCGCTCTACGGCGAAAGCTATCCGGTCGACGAGGATTTTTTCGCGGCGCTTGGCCACGGGCTGCCGGAGTGCGCCGGCATCGCGCTCGGCTTCGACCGCCTCGTCATGCTGGCCACCGGCGCCGCCCATATCGAGGACGTCCTGTGGGCGCCGGTGACGTGAGCGACCCGCATGAGGAGCCGCCGCCGCACGACAGCCGCCGCCCGGCGGTGATCGGCCTCCTCTTGGTGCTGGCGCTGGTCGTCGCCGCGTATTTCCTCGTCACCGCCCTGCACAAGAATTCCAAGCTCGAAGACTGCCTGATGTCGGGCCGGCGCAACTGCGCCCCGATCGAGGTGCCGCCGCGGCGCGGAGGCCTACTCCAGCAGCTCCGGCAGGGCGCGGATGATGCGGTCGGGCCGCACGGCCGAGTCGGACGGCAGGCCCTGGCCGTAGCCGTCGTACCAGATCGCGTAGATCCCGAGCCGCTGCGGCGCGACGACCTCCCATTCGAGATTGTCGCCCACCATCCAGGTCTCGTGCGCGCCGACCCCGAGCGATTGCAGCGCGTGCCGGTAGGCCTGTTCCTCGGGCTTGCCGAAGCCGTGCTCGCCCTCGATCTGGATGTGGTCGAAGCGGTGCTCGAGGGCAAAGCGCACGACCTTGGCGCGCTGCGGCCTGGCGGCGCCGTTGGTGACCAGCGCCAGCTTGACGCCCAGTTCCTTGAGCCGGTCGAGCGTCTCGTGCGCCCCCGGAAACATCTTGAGCTCCGCGTCGTGGACGTGCTGGTAGCGGTCGGCGATCGCCTCGCACGTTTCGGGCGACGGCGCCGGATGGCCGAGCGCCTTTTCGAGCTCGGCGAAGGCGCTGGCAACGATGTGGCGGCGCGCCTCGCCGATGCGGTGGCGCCAATCCTTGTGGCGCCCCTCGTCGGCCCACAGGTAGCGCGAATAGGTCTGGATCGCCTCGATCGCCGCCTGCGGCTGGTGCGGCGCAATCGTCTCGGCGAATTCGTCGATAACGCGCTGCCACTGGTCGGCCGACTGGCCGAACGCGGCCAGGATCGTGTCGTCGAGGTCGAACAGGATGGCGGTGGGAAGCTTCGGCATCGCCCCAACATAGGTCCCGGCGCCGCCGCCCTCAATGCACAAGCGCCGCGCGTCGTTGACCATCGTGGCAACGCCGCCATCTTTAGCTAAGCTAGCTAAGCGGAGATCGGGATGGCCGAGACCGTCAACATGCACCAGGCCAAGACGTCGCTGTCGCGCCTTGTCGAGCGTGCGTTGGCAGGCGAGGAGATCGTCATCGCCCGCAACGGCGAGCCGCTGGTCAAGCTCGTGCCGGTGGTAGAGGAGAAGAAGCCGCGCGTGCCAGGTCGGGGCAAGGGTAAAATCTGGATCGCACCCGACTGCTTCGATCCCATGACGGAAGAGGAACTGGAGGAATGGTACCGCTGGGACGAACCCAAAGAAGATGAATAAGTGCGCCTGCTGCTTGATACCCACGGCTTGATCTGGTGGCGCGACGACTCGCCCAGATTGTCGGCGAATGCGCGCAATCTGATATGCGACCCGGCAAATCAGATCTTCGTTAGTGTCGTGACGCTCTGGGAGATCGTTCTAAAGCGAAGCACCGGCAAGTTGCACTTTGCCGATGACCTGGAGCAGGTAATCCAGGAAGAAGCATTCACGCTGCTGCCGATCGCCTTCGCGCATTTGCGCGCGCATGAGACGCTGCCGCTGCGGCACAAGGATCCGTTCGACAGGATGCTGCTTGCTCAGGCGATGGCGGAAAGCGCGCCGCTGGTCACCAACGACCGCATGCTGCGCCGCTACGGCCTACCGATTTTGTGGTGAGGGACGCTGCTACTCCGCAGCCATCGCTCTCAGCCTCTCTGTGCCGGCGCCGTCGACCGAGCCGTCCGCCAGCAGCGCCACCCGGTAGTCGCGCAGCGCGGCCTCGCGGCTGTAGAGCCCGTCGGCGACGTCGGCGGCGACCTGCTCGGGGTCGCGCTCGGCCGGGTTGCCGAAGCCGCCGCCGCCCGGCAGTTCGAGCCGCGCGAAATCGCCGCCGGGGATGGTCTGCCTTCCCTTTGGCCGGATCGGCTTGCCGGAATGCAGCGAGACGCGGCCGGCGGCACCGAGCCCGCCGCCGTCGCGGCCGCGGGCGGGATTGTCAATGCGCTCGAAATTGCACAAGAGGGCAAGCGGGGCGCCGTCGGCGCCGCCCAACTCGATGACCTGGCCGAGCCCGCCGCGGTACCTGCCGGCGCCGCCCGAGCCGTCGCGGAACTCGCGGCGGCGGAACATCACCGGCGCCACCGACTCGGTCGCCTCGATCGGGATCGTGCGCACGCCCGACGGGAAGGCGGTGACGTCCATCCCGTCCTTGCCGGGGCGCGCGCCGGCGCCGCCGCAATGGAAGATCACCGTCGCAAACGGCGGCACCTGGTGCGCTTCCGGCGCCGCCTCACTGCCGTCCCCCCCGATGCCGTCCCCCTCGCTAGCCAGATCGCCGCCGCCGTAGATCTGCGGGATCCATAAGGAGGACGCGCCCTCGGCCGGGACGCCGCCTTCGATGATCGGGTGCAGGCAGCCGAATACGACATCGGGGAGCATGTGGCCGACCGTGTGGCGCGCCGCCACCGCGTGCGGCCGCTGCACGTTGAGGACGCAGCCTTCCGGCGCGCTGACCGTGATCGGCGCCAGCGAGCCGGCGTTGTTCGGCACCTCGGGCGCCACCAGGCATTTGACGCCGAACGCGGTGTAGGCGGTCGTGTAGTTCAGCACGACGTTGATGCCGAAGGCGCTGGCGGGCGAGGTGCCGCTATAGTCGACATGGATGTTGTCGGCGCTGACCGTCATCTCGGCGGCCAGGGTGAGCGGCCGATCGAAGCCGTCCATCGTCACGCGGTTCCGGTATTTGCCCGGCTTCAGCCTGGCGATCGCGTCGGTTGTCGCCTGCCGCGAGGTCTCGACGATGTGGTCGCCGAGGCGGTCGAGATTGGCGATGCCGAACTCCTCCATCATCTCGATGAGGCGGCGGCTGCCCTCGTCGTTGCAGGCGGCGAGCGCGTAGACGTCGCCTTCGACCTGCAATGGCTCGCGGACGTTGGCGCGGATGATGCGCATCAAGTCCTCGTTCATCCGGCCGTCGCGCGCCAGCACCATCAGCGGGATCGCGAGGCCCTCCTCGTAGACCTGGCGGCCGTCCGGCCCCATGCCGAGCCCGCCGATATCGACGACGTGCACGGTCGAGGCGAAGAGGCCGACCGGCTCGCCATTGAGAAAGGTCGGACTGACGACGGTGAAATCGTGCAGGTGGCCACAGGTCAGCCACGGGTCGTTGGTGATGTAGTGGTCGCCCTCCCGCATCGTCTGTAACGGGAAGGCATCGAGGAAATGCTTGACCGCAATCGCCATCGAATTGACGTGGCCGGGGGTGCCGGTGACGGCCTGCGCCAGCATGTTGCCGTCCCTGTCGAAGACGCCCGCTGAGAGGTCGCCGGC
>JBLMXS010000164.1:0-2599 GCA_050257895.1 Thiohalocapsa sp. | reverse complement strand
GCATCGAAGTCCGGCTTGGTCCGGGCGACCGAGAGCGGCTGGAGGCCGTAATCGGATCAGGGAACAGCCCCCAGAAGCATGTGTGGCGGGCACGGATTGTGCTGCTGAGCGCCGACGCGGCCGGCACGATGGCGTCAGCCGGGCGCGCAAGGTGCGGGTCGTGTCGCAGAACTCTTGGTTTTGCGCCGAAGTGCGCCACAGCTACAGGTGGGTGCGGCGGGGGTCGTACCGCACGTGCGACGCCGCCCTCCGCGCCGTCCTGGCGGACTAAAGCCGTTGTTGCCGAGTGAGCTATCGCGCCTCACGAACCGGCATCCGAGATCGGATCGAGACCGAGAGCGACCCGGCCGGTGAACCGGTGCTGGCCTTTTGCCGCGAGCGGGTGGAACTGCGCCCCGTGCGCATCGCGCAGCAGCCGCTCAACTTTCGCCTTGCGGTAAAAACCGGCGCCGCCGGCCGCTTCCAGAGCCTTCTCCACGGTCGCAAGGACGTGCTCGGCTGCGATCGTCTTGCGCACCAGGACAGCGTTGCTGAGTTGGAGGCTGCCGGTGAAGTCAAGATCGTTCGCGAGGCGAACCATGTCGTCCACCGCAAGCTGCACCGTTGTCAGATGGTTCGTCAGCTCGCCAAGGAGATAGACCACGGTTGGGTCATCCTGTCGCCTTCGTGCGAGATCCTGACCGTTTGCGGCGGCGGCCTCCGCCACCCCGGCGTAGACCGACATGATCAGCGGCAAGGCAACTGTCAGAATGATGTTCCACGCAGGGTGAAAGCGACCCCGCGGCCGGCGCAGGAGGATGGCCGCCTCGGGCACAAAGACCTTGTCGAGAATGACGGTGTGGGAACCCGTGGCGCGCATGCCGAGGGTGTGCCAATCATCGGCGAGCGACACGCCCGGCGCCGTGAAGGGCACCGGGAAATGGAGAACCTGCCACCCCTCTTCCGGATCGTCGAACGGAGCCGAAGTGACGAGGACGCCACCTTTCGGCGAGCCGCTCGCGAAGGGCTTCCTGGCGCTGACCAGGAAGCCACCGTCGGCGCGCACTGCCGAGCCGTTCGATTTCATCCAGTCGTTGGCGCCCGTCGACACCAGCACGACATCGGCCGCCGCGACCTGCTCCAGCAGCTTTCGCCCCGGCCGGCCGTGGGCATCGTTGTATACCGCGGCCGCGACGAGGTGCTGGTGCATGGAGAGTGCCAGCGCCGTCGAGGGGCAGAAATGCGCAAGCCGGCGTAGAAACGTGCACATAACGCTGTGGCGCACGCCGCCGCCGCCGTACTCGTACGGCACCAGCGCCGAGACCACTTTGTAGTGCTTCAGCGCGTCATAATGTTCGGCGACAAAGGTATCGGCGGCGTCGCGCTGTTCGGCGCCTTCGGCAAATTGCGGCCCTATATCCTGCACCAATTGTTCCAGATCGAGACGTGCTGCCATAGCACAAGGCTCCCGTATTTTGGGTAATTGCGGCATCAGGAGCCGCCGGTTGGACCGTACTGTGCTCCTCACGCCGCTCGGGTACACAAAGATTATCGCGCCAAATAGGCGGTCGCTTCCGCAAGCTCGGGTAGAGGTGTGTCGGCGCCGCCGGCGAGCCGTGCGAGTTCGCCGAAATATTGTTTGGCTTTTGCACGATCGCCGGCCGCATTCGCTGCCTTGGCGGCGCCGTACAGGGTGCGGAACCGGTTCGGGGCGCTCTTGAGCGAGCGTTCGTATTCAGCCAGCGCGGCCCCGGATTCTCCGGTTTCGAGCAGGAGATCGCCAAGAAGCTCGCGGATCGGCACGATGCTGCCGGGCGTTACCGGGTGCTTCTGCATCCCGTCTTCAAGATCGGCGGCGGCGCGCAGCTTCCGCAGTCCCTCGTCCTGGCGACCTTCTGCCCAGGCGAGAACCGCCGCTGCTGCCTGCCGCTGTACCTCGACCTGGTCGGACCAGTATTTGTTGTTGGCCTTCAGCGCATCGCGGGCGACCGCCAGCTTGTCGATCTCGGCCGTGGCAGCGGCAAGGTCGCCGGTATGCGCGTCGCCGAGGGCCCGGGTGAAAGCGACGATCGCCGTCGCCCAAGGGAATTTGTCCCAGGCGAACGTCGCCGGCGGCAGTTCGAGCTTCGCCGCTTCCGCCCAGTTGCGTCTCTCGACCGCGTACCTGGCCGGGACGGCCGCCAAGGCATAGGCGGCGGGCAGGCTGTCCGGGGTCGCCTTCTTGAAGGCCATGATCTCGTCGACGATCGCTTTCGCCTTTTGGTCCTGAGCAAGCTGGAGATAGGCGTAGGCGAGGTAGTCCATCGCGTGAAGGGTCTGGTCCCAGACGACGCCGTCACCGAAGGCCCTCTTGGCGTAAGCCTGGCCCGCCGCGGCCGAGCGTATATTGCTGTCAATCGATTCCTGCCAGTAGCCGAGCCGCGTGAAGATGTGCGACGGCATGTGCAGCGCATGCGGCACCGAGGGGGCGATCTCCGCATAACGGCGCGCCGCCTCGAGGCCGGCTTCCGCCAGCGCTGGTACGTCGTCGCTGTGGATCAGGTAATGCGCCACGCCCGGATGGTTCGGTTGCTCGGCGAAGATCGGGCCCAGGATCGCGGCCGCCTTTTTCTGATTGGCC
>JBLMXS010000163.1:0-2679 GCA_050257895.1 Thiohalocapsa sp. | reverse complement strand
GCCGGCATCGCCGTTGCCGTCCGCGGCCAGCCTCTGCAGCGCCGCCCGCATCTCCGACATCGGGTAGTGCCACTCGGAGGCGTTGACGGGCGGCGCCGGCTGTTGCCTGTCCTGCGGATACTCTTCGTAGAATCCGGCTTCGAGCATCCGCACCAGCGGCGTGTCGAGACCGTCGAGCCAGATCATCGGCGCATCGGTGTCATTGGCGTGGTCGTGCCATGACCAATTGGGCGTCAGCACGAGGTCGCCCGGCGCCATCGGCACCCGCTCGCCATTGACGACCGTGTAGCCGCCGCTCCCTTCGATGATGAAGCGCAGCGCCGCGCCGGAATGGCGATGGGCGCGGGCGATCTCGCCCGGCATCACGATCTGGATGTTGGCGACCAGCGTGTTGCTCGCGATCCCCGACAGTTCCGGGTTGGAGAGGCGCAGGACCCGGCGCTCGGCCTGCGCCGTGCCGACCAGCTCGGCGGCCCGCATCGCCTGCGGCCGCAGCTCGCGCCAATGCCACAAATACGGCACCGCCTTGCTCTGCGGCTCGACCGTGATGCCGCCGCCGATCCATGCCGGCGTCACGTGCTGCGCCCGCAATTGCGCGTAATACGCCTCGAGCTCTTCCGGAGGCGCTTGGATGTCCGAAACCTGCAGCATTTGAAGCTCCTCCCCCTTTCTGGGACCGCAGGGTCTCGGCCGCATGCGGGCAAGATGGCCCCCGCCCTTCGGCGATGCCGGGGCTAAGCGTTTTTCGGCGACCAGCCGTAAGCCTTGGCGCAGGCGCCACCCATCAGCATGGCCCGCTCGGCCTCGCTGAGGCGCTCGGTCTGGCGAAACGGCTCGACAGCCTGCTCGTAATTAACGACGGCAGAGGCTCGCGTCCAGTCGGTGCCCCACAGGCAGCGCTCAAAGCCCCAGGCGTCGAACACGCGGGCCAGCGGCTCCCAGATGTCGGGGAACGGATACGCCTCGCGCGACAGCGTGCACGCGCCGCTGACCTTGATGACGGCATTGGGGCGCTTCGCCAGGTCCAGCACCTTCGGCAGGTCGGCCCAGGGCTGCGGCGGCGCCGGCGGCTCGCGCGGCTGCAGGATGGCAAGATGGTCGATGATGAAACGCGTGTCGGGATGGCGGTCGATCAGCGCCGCGCCGGCCTCCAGATTGCCCCAGAATAGGACGTTGACCGGGAAATCGTGGCGCGAGGCGGCGCGGCAGATGCGGTCGAGGCCGGGGTCGTCGGGTGCACGGTTCGCCTCCCTGGTCAGCATGATGCGGATGCCGACCGCGCCGGGAACCTGCTTCCACTGGGCGATCACATCCGCCACCGCCGGATCGTCCGGATTGACCGGTTTGACGATCGCAAAGCGGTCGGGATGCGCCTGCTGCACTTCGACCGCATAGCTCGCGTCGTACTGGTACATCGAGAAGGCGGAGATGAAGATCGCGCCGTCGACGCCGAACTTGTCCATCGCCGCCACCATCTCGTCGCCGGTCACATGCGGCGGCCAGTTCGGTACGCTGTGCCAGGGTCGCTTCGGCGTGTTCGCTTCGTAGGCGTGGACCTGGGAATCGATGATCGGCATGGCGGCAGTTCCTCCTCGCGCGGACGGTATGTTGCTTCTCCCGCAGAGCGCAAGAGCGCACGTGACGTTTCGAAACCCCTGGCAGCGGCTATCCTTTCGCGGCGTTGTCCTGTATTCGGTCGGCCTTGCGCGCTTGCGGAGGAGGTATTTGATGGCCGTGCAGCTTGTCGCCGGTAGGGGATCGATCCGCGACCAGGTCAGCCCCGAGGAATGGGCCGCCCGCGTCGAGCTTGCCGCCGGCCACCGCGTGCTGGCGCATTACGGCGTCAACGACCTGACCTACAACCATTTCGGCATGCGCGTGCCGGGCGAGCCCGATTGCATGCTGATCAAGCGCACCGATTGGATGTTTGCCGAGGTGACCGCGTCGTCGCTGCTGAAGGTCGATTTCGATGGCAACGTGCGGACCGACACCGACGTCAAGCGGATCAAGGGCGGCGCCTTGATCATCCATGCCGGCCTTTTGCAGGGGCGGCCGGATCTCAACGCCACATTGCACACCCATACCGTTGCCGGGATGGCTGTCGCCGCGCACAAATTCGGCCTGTTCCCGATCAACCAGCATGCGCTCAGGTTTTACGGCGAGATCAGGTACCACGAATTCGAGGGGTTCGAATTCGACCCCGACATGACCGCGAAGCTGCTGCGCGACCTCGACGGCGGCGCGTTCTTGATTCTGCGCAACCACGGCGTGCTCGTGTGCGGCGAAAGCGTCGCCGAGGCGGTGGTGAACCACCATTTCCTCGAAATGGCCTGCCAGGGCCAAGTGGCGGCACTGGCCGCCGGCGACGGCAACTACACGATCCCCAGCGAGGCTGCCTGCGAATACGCGCACAGCCAGTTCATGGCCGAAGGCAACTTCCTCAAAGGCGGCAAGGACTGGGCCGCCTGCCTGCGCCTCGCCGACCGGCTCGACCCGTCCTACAAGGACTGATCAACCTCTATTCGGCCGCGAGCCGCTGCTCCTCGGCGATCAGCCGGTCGACCATGCGGCGCATGTGCATGCGAGTGGCGTCGGAGGCGATGTCGGTGAGCCCCGTCTCGCCGAACTCGCTGAGCCGGGCCTGCTGCGCCTCGACCATCTCCTTATCCTCGAGGAAGG
>JBLMXS010000162.1:0-7447 GCA_050257895.1 Thiohalocapsa sp. | reverse complement strand
GCTGGTGCGCCTCGCCGCGGCCGTCGCCGACGCGGCGCAGATCGCGTTCTTGGTCGCGCTGCTGGTCGCGGCGGCGACGCTGGTCGTGAATCTATGCTTTCCCGCCGGCCTCAGCCCGCTGCGCCACACCGCCCCATGACAAGGATCCGAGGGCGATGTTAGCCCGCCTGCTCCCGCGCCTGCTGGGAGCCCTGGCGATCGGCGTCGCCGGGCTGGTGGTGGCCGCCGACCGCCTGCCGAGTGCGCCGCCGGGTTCCGGCGTGCTGGCGGAATTGATCCATGGCCAGCGCCCGGCCTACGGACCGCAGCGGCTTGGGCCGGTGCCGAACGAGCCCGCCATCGTCCGCCGCCTGTGGGTGCCGGATCTCGACGGGTTTTTCGATCCGCAGGGCCTCGCCGTGGCCGACGGCGCCGTCCTTGTCTCGGGCTATCGCAGCAACGATTACCGAGTACACCGCGGGCCCTGCGTCGTCTTTCGCCTCGACCCGCAGAGCGGCCGCGCCGCCGCGCGACTCGACGTGCCGGCGCCGTGCGGCCATGCCGGCGGGCTCGCCGTCGACGGCGGCGGCATGCTCTACGTCGCCGACACTCGTGTGCTGTTCGCGACAGTGCTGCGGAAGGCTTTCACCGACCGCGCCTTGCCGTTCCGCCTCCTCCCATTGGGAGGGGGCGTCAGCGGCGGCTTGGCGATGGCGACGCCGGCGGCGGTATGGCTCGGCAGCTACCGCGAAGACGGGCCGGGGCGGTTGTTGCGCTTCGATGTCGAGCGGCTGGCGCGGCTGACACCGGGCGCCATCCTGACATCGGCCGATGCGGCGGCGCAGCTGCCGATCCCGAGCTACGCGCAGGGCGCCGCGCTCGACCGCGACGGCGCCTTGTGGGTGGCGCGCGGCGACACTCGCTGGGGCGAGCTGGTGCGGCTCGATCCGGCCACCGGCAGCGTGCTGCAGCGCTACGCCGCGCCGCCGGCGATCGAGGGGATCGCGTTCGACGCCGACGGTCTCTTATGGACCGTGTCGGAGGCCGGGGTGCGGCACGATTACGAGAATTTCTTCGTGCGGCTGATGACGCCGTTCTACCCGCTGGTCATCGCCCTCGACCCGGCGAAGCTCCAGTAAGCGGGCTACGCCGCTCTGCCAAACTGAAGCCCGATATCGTACCAAACAAACATCCGCATCCGCGGCGAAAGCCGGGCTCCATCTGTCAACCGCTCGCCAGGCTGAGAAATGGATCCCGGCTTCGCTTTCGCCGGGAATGCAGTTTTTTGGAGGTGGCAGCGCTCGGGTTCCCCGGCGGGGAGCCGCTGATCCGCTGGGAGCAATGCGCTCCAGTAGCTTCCAAAATCTAAGGCGAGAGCGCGGCCTTGTAGGCCTTGACGGCGGCGGCGAAGCCCATGACCAGCGCGTCGGCGGTGAGCTCGTGGCCGATCGAGGCTTCCGCCAGGGCCGGCAGCGCCGCGACCAGCGCCGGCAGATTGTCGAGGTTCAGGTCGTGCCCGGCATTGACGGCGAGCCCAAGCGCGGCGGCGCGGGCGGCGGTGGCGGCGCAGGCGGCGAGTTCCTTGGCGGCGTTGCCATCGCGGCAGGCGGCGGCGTAGCTGCCGGTGTAGATCTCGATGCCGTCGGCGGCGGTCGTGGGCACCCGCTCGATGATTGCCGGCTCGGGATCGACAAACAGGATGACGCGGCAGCCGATCGCCTTCAGCGCCGCAACCGCCGGCGTCACGACCGCATCGTCGCTGCCGTCGAGCTTCCACCCCTCTTCCGACGTGAAGGCGCCGGGCGGATCGGGAACCAGCGTGCACTGCTCGGGACGCACCTCGCGCACGATCGCCAGGAGCCGCTCGTCGGGATAGCCCTCGATGTTGAGCTCGCAGGCCGGCCGCCATGGCTGCATCAGCGATGCCAGCGCCGGAACGTCGCTGCCCCTGATATGCCGCTCGTCCGGCCGCGGATGCACGGTCAGCCCGTCGGCGCCGGAATCGTGCGCGATGCGCGCAAAGCGCAGCAAGTCGGGGACCCCGGTATGCCGCGAGTTGCGCAGCAGGGCCACCTTGTTGAGGTTCACCGACAGGCGCGCCATGCAAGCATTATAAGCGTTGCGCCGCGGCTCACCAAGCCGTCGCCGCGCCGCCCGCGGATCGCACGCGGGGATCGAACCGACGCCGCCCCCGTTCCAAAGGGATAAGGCAGGCAACCCCATGGGGCTCGTCATGGACGACCAACACGTCGTAAAATCGCCCGAAAAAGCCCGCTCCGCGGAGAAATCCGGAGTGGCCCGCTATGTCCTGGTAATATCGCTGCTGCTGGTTGTTATTCTATTCGGAGTAGCCTATGTGATCTCGACCTGACCGGGAGAACCCCCCATGACGCTGCCCCCTCGCTGCGCCCCTTGGGCGCTGGCTTTCGCCTTGGCGCTGGGGGCCTTGGGAGGCCTGTGCGGCTGCAATGCCGGCGCGCCGGAGCGCGCCAGCGACATCCAGAACCTGCATGCGATCAGCGACGACATCGCCTCCGTCACGATGACCCGGTCGGACACCTCGCGGGCGCATGACCCCAACGTCCATTCGACAATCCCGCGGCACTATGAGGTCCAGGATAATCGCTGAGACCGGTTCCGCGGGCGGCACCGCGGCCACGGTGAGCGAGCGCGCGGAGCTTGTCGCGGCTGCCGGGCGGGCGCTGACGGCCGCCGAGGCGGTACTGCGCACCGCTCGCGTCAAGCTGCTGGCGCTGGTCGCACCGGAGGGTGCGGTCGATGCATCGCTGGTCGACCGCGAGCAGATTGCGGTGCATGGCTTTGCCTGGATGGCGACCTATGTCGAGGCCTTGCGGCAGGTCCGCGAGTGGGCGCTGCGCCTTGAGGCCGCGGCCCAGTTCGGCGACATCGAGGCGCTGATCCTGTCGCTGGCCTACGGCGAGTATCTGGCGCAGGTCGGCGGCGGCATCGCGATGGCGCAGAGCGAGATCGTGCGGCCACACGATCTCGGCCTATCGGAGGATGACCTGAAGCCATTGGGCGGCGGCGACGCGGCCCGGCTGGTGCACGGGCTGGGCGCGGCGCGCACCGCGCTGGCGGCGGCATTGGCGCGCGACGGCACGGCGGCGCTCGGCGCCATCGGGGCCGGCGACCCGACCCTCGAGCTGATCCGCGATCAGGTGCGCCGTTTTGCCGAGCGCGCGGTGACACCGCACGCGCATCAGTGGCATCGCGCCGACCGGCTGATCCCGCTCGAGATCATCGACGAGCTGGGGGCGATCGGCGTCTTCGGCATGACCTTGCCCGAGGAATACGGCGGCCTCGGCCTCGGCAAGACGGCGATGTGCATCGTCTCCGAGGAGCTGTCGCGCGCCTATATCGGGGTCGGCTCGCTCGGCACCCGCTCCGAGATCGCCGGCGAATTGATCCGCTCCGGCGGCACGCCCGAGCAGAAGGCCCACTGGCTGCCCGGCATCGCCGCCGGTGCCGTCATTCCGACGGCGGTCTTCAGCGAACCCAATACCGGCTCCGACCTCGCCAATTTGCAGACCCGCGCGGTGCGCGACGGCGATGTCTACCGCATCCACGGCGCCAAGACCTGGATCACCCACGGTGCGCGCTCCGACCTGATGACGTTGCTGGCGCGCACCGGCCCCACTGATAGCGGCTATCGCGGCCTCAGCATGTTCCTCGCGCCGAAGCCGCGCGGCGACGATTCGGACCCGTTCCCCGCCGCCGGCATGAGCGGCACCGAGATTCCGGTGCTCGGCTATCGCGGCATGAAGGAATACGAGATCGCCTTCGACGGCTTCGCGGTGCCGGCGGACGGGCTCCTCGGCGGCGTCGAAGGCCAGGGCTTCAAGCAGCTGATGGCTACCTTCGAGAGCGCGCGCGTGCAGACCGCGGCGCGCGCCGTCGGCGTCGCGCAGAACGCGCTCGAACTGGGGCTCGGCTATGCCCTGGAGCGGCATCAGTTCGGGAAGCCGCTGATCCATTTCCCGCGCGTCTCGGTCAAGCTGGCGATGATGGCGATGGAAACTATGGTGGCGCGCCAGCTCGCCTATTTCGCGGCGCGCGAAAAGGATAGCGGTCGGCGCTGTGACATCGAGGCCGGGATGGCGAAGCTGTTGGCGGCGCGGGTCGCCTGGAGCAACGCCGACAGCGCCGTGCAGATCCACGGCGGCAACGGCTACGCCCAGGAATACCCGGTCAGCCGGGTGCTGATGGATGCCCGCATCCTCAACATCTTCGAGGGAGCCGCCGAGATCCAGGCGCAGGTCATTGCCCGCGGCCTCTTGTCGAGGCGCAATTAGCATAGCGTGAATCCAGAGGTTTGCGGCGCGGGCGGGCCGAGGGCTTGTCGCCGGCTGGGCTCGCGATTATCCTCGCCGACGACACGCATGTTTGACCGTTACTTTCCAGATAAGCGGCCGCGCCCGGCGCGCGTCCGAAGCCGCCATCGGCCATTGCTGGTGGCGTTTTTCATTGCCTTGATGACGGTCGGAGGCCCGCTGGCGCGAGCGCAAGAGCCCAAACTGGCGCATTGGCCGATCTGCCGCGACATCGAGATGGCGGCCGCCGCCAACCAGTTGCCCGTCGAATATCTTAGCCGCCTGTTATGGACCGAGAGCCGCTTCAACAGCGCGGCAACCAGCCCCAAGGGCGCCGAAGGGATAGCACAGTTTATGCCGGGGACGGCGGCTGAGGAGGGGTTGCAAGACCCTCGCGATCCGGCGGCGTCGATCGCCCATGCCGCGCGGCTCCTGGTGAGGCTGCACCGGCGGTTTGGCAATCTGGGCCTGGCGGCGGCGGCCTATAACGCGGGTCCCGCCCGGCTCACCGACTGGCTGCAGGGACAGCGCTTTCTGCCGGCGGAAACCGGTCGGTATGTGCAACTGGTGACGGGCGACCCGGTCGAGCGCTGGGTCGGGGTGCGCCAGATGGACGGACAGGCGCGGACGGCCAAGTCCTGCGCCGCCGCCATCGCCGCCTTCCGGCGCGATGTGGGCAAGATGCTGATGGCGTCGCGGCGCATTGAGGTCGCGGTTTCGACGGATGGCGAGCTGCTGTACCGCGAGACGCATGCGCCTCTCGCCGCCACCGACCGGCTCGCGCTGCACGCCGCCATCGCGCAGGCTGCCGGTCTGCCGCCGGTGGCGCCCCACCGACGGTCGCGATAGATGATCATTGCCGCACCGCCAACGGAAAGATGGCGCCTGACGGCGGCATACCTCGGCTTTGGAGCCTCTGCAAGGCGAGGATCGCCTCAGTGCGGACGTTGCGGTCGGGGTCTTCGACAAGGCGCTGCACGGCCTCGATGCCGTCCTCGATCCCCGCAAACTCGCTGCCGAGCCGACCGATATGCCACGCCACGAGGCTGCGCACGAAGGCTTCGGGCGCCGCCATCTCGGCGACCAGCACGTCCACCGCGCGGCGCTCTCCGGTCGCCCTGGCGAGCGCGGCGGCCGCCCACACCCGCACCCAGTTGACCTCGTCGCGCAATCCGATATCGAGCGCCGGCGCCACGTCGTGCCCGGCCGCACCGATCTCGCCGAGGGCAAAGACCGCCAGCCGCCGCAGGACGGGATCGCCTTCCGTCAGCAATGCCGCCCACGCCCGGGCATCCTTGCCGAGATAGCGCGGCTCGTTCTCCATCGCGGGCTTCATCGCGGTCGTGCGGCCTAGTCGCGGCGGCCCAACCGCCGGTCGAGGTTAAAGGCGGCGCTGATCAGGCTCATATGCGTGAAGGCCTGCGGAAAATTGCCCAGCGCCTCGCCGGTCGGGCCGATTTCTTCGGCGTAGAGCCCAAGATGGCTGGCGTAGGTCAGCATCTTCTCGAAAATGTACCGCGCCTGCTCGACGTAGCCGGCGCGGGTCAGGGCCTCGACCAGCCAGAACGTGCACATGTTGAAGGTGCCCTCGCCGCCGGTCAGCCCGTCGCCGGCGGCCTTGCCGATCTCGTAACGGTAGACGAGGCTGTCCGACACCAGCTCCGTCATCGTCCGTTCCAGCGTCGAGCGCATCCGGGGATCGGTCGGCGAGATGAAGAAGACGAGCGGCATGATCAGGTTCGAGGCGTCGAGCGCGCTTGTCCCGAAATGCTGCACAAAGGTGCGGCGCTCGCGATCCCATCCCTCCCGCATGATCGTATCGTGGATTCGGTTGCGCACCGACGAGAGGCGCGCCGCATCGACGCCGAGGCTGCGCTTCGCCGCCAGCCGCAAGCCGCGGTCCAGCGCCACCCAGCATTGCAGCTTCGAGTAAACGAAGTGCTGCTGCCCGCCGCGCACCTCCCAGATGCCGTCGTCGGGCTGTGTCCAGTTGTCGGCGACCCAGTCGAGCATGCGCCGGATATGGGTCCACACGTCATAAGCGATCGGCGTCCCGTATTTGTCGTAAAGGTACACCGCGTCCATCAGCTCGCCATAGATGTCGAGCTGAAGCTGCCCCGAGGCGGCGTTGCCGATGCGCACCGGTCGGGAGCCGCGGTACCCGTCGAGATGGTCCAGCGTCTCCTCCGGCAATTCGTGGCGGCCGTCGATCCCGTACATGATCTGCAGCGGCACCCCGTGCCTGGTGCCCTCGACCGCCCGCTGTTCCAGCCACCCCATGAACTGCTCGGCCTCCTGGCGGAAGCCGAGCCGCATGAAAGCGTAGAGCGTAAAGGCCGCATCGCGGATCCAGGTGTAGCGGTAATCCCAGTTGCGCACGCCGCCCAGCTCCTCCGGCAGGCTGCAGGTCGGAGCGGCGACGATGGCGCCGGTCGGCGCGAAAGTCATCAGCTTCAGCACCGTTGCCGCGCGCTCGACGATTTCCCGCCAGCGGCCGCGGTAGGTGCACTGGCCGAGCCACTGCCGCCAGTATCGCAAGGTCGCGGCGAGCAGCTCCTCGCCGACCAGCCGGGCCTCGAGCAGCACGCTGTCGGGTTCCTCTTCGAGCTGCCGCAGGATGAATGTCGTGCTCTCGCCGACCCGTAGCTCGAAATCGAGCAACACGCCGTTGCCGTCAAGGGCCAGCGGAAAGCGGCTGATCAGTGCGATCTTGACCGCGCCGGCTTCGAACACGGCGCCGCGGCCGTCGAGGATGATGCGGTGCTGGCGCCGGGCGTAATCAAAGCCCGGCCGGCATTCGAGACGGAAGCGTACCGAGCCCCGCACGGCGCGCACGACGCGCACGATCTGGTGCGTCTTCTGGCGTTGCCGCGTCTCGTCGATCGGCATGAAGTCCAATACTTCGCCGACCCCTTCTGCACTGAGAAAGCGCGTTAGCAAGACGCAGCTGTCGGGCAGGTAAAGCTGCTTGGGACGCGCGTCGTGAAGCGGTGCGATTTTGAAAAAGCCGCCCTTCTTGTCATCGAGAATTGCCGCAAACACGCTCGGCGAATCGAAATGGGGCAGGCAGCACCAGTCGATCGAGCCATCAGTGCCGACCAGGGCCACCGTGTTCAGATCGCCGATCATGCCGTAGC
>JBLMXS010000161.1:0-3119 GCA_050257895.1 Thiohalocapsa sp. | reverse complement strand
CATCATCGCGATCAACAGGCGCATCGGGCCACTCCCGCTCGGGATCGCCGGCGTCCGCCGGTCTGCAGTTTCGAGTTCCTTTCTAGCCCCAGGCGGGCTCGGCCGCCGCGTTGCGGCCGGCGATGCGGCCGAAGGCGAGGCATTCGCCGATATTGCCGGTGCCCTGGTAGAGGTAGCTGTAGATCGAGCCCAGTTCGCCGGCGCTGTAGAGCCGTGCAATCGGCGTGCCGTCGGGCCGCACGATCTGCGCCTTGTCGTTGCGCCGCGGACCGCCCTGCGTGTTGAGCATCGACGGCGACAGCTCGACGGCATAGAACGGCGGCTCCGCGATCGGCTCCAGCATCAGCGTGCGGCCGAATTCGCCGTCGCACCCGGCGTCGCAGGCGCGGTTCCAGCTGCGCACGCTCTCCATCAGCGCGCTCGGGTCGAGGCCGAGCAGCGTCGCCAGCGCCGGCAGCGTGTCGGCCCGCTTGATCCAGCCATGGGCCAATTCCGCGCTGTTGTCGGGGCTCCATTCGTAGCGCTCGATGATCTGCGTCCAGCCGTGGCTCGGGTGCATGTCGTAAAGCGGTCCGGCGGCGAACAGGCGCTGGTCGAACACCATGAACATCGGGCACGGCACCGGCAGCGGCAGCCAGCCGCCGTGGCGCGGCACCTTGCCGTGGCGCGTCTTGAACTTCTCGTCGCAGAACCGCCTGGCGTCGGGGCCGACGACGATCATGCCGCCCGGCATCTGCTTGCTGAAATGCAGCGCCTGCATCGAGAATGTCGTGCGGATCTCGGGGACCTTCAGCGCCATCGACGGGCCGGCGTAATTGTTCATGTGCCAGAGGTCGGCGCCGACCGCCATCGCCATCGCGATGCCGTCGCCCTCATTGTAGGGCGACCCCGAGGTGTAGCAATAGGGTACCCCCGGCAGGTAATTGCGGATCATCTCCTGGTTGTTCTCGAAGCCGCCGCAGCTCAGCACCACCGCGCGGCGCGCCTTGACGAGGAGCGCCCTCCCGTCGCGTTCGGCCCGCACCCCGAGAATGGCCTTAGTCGGGTCGTGCTGCACGAGGGCCCGCGCCGGCGTCTCGTAGAGGACCCTGATCGGACGCTCCTTGACGAGGCTCTCGAAGCGCTTCCAGGTGTAGGAATAGCCGTAGGTCGGGCCGTCGTGGAATTTGTGTACGCAATCGGCGCCAGGCAGGTCGGGAAATTCGATGCCTACCGGCGGGTGCTGGTGCTCCTGCGGATCGCCGCCGAGACCCTGCAGCCACTCGTTGTTGCGGCACATCTCGTTGGCCCAAGCCGCAACCATCGCCCGCGGCACCGGGTAGGGGCCGCACAGCGCCTCGAGATAGGCGGCGCCCTTATCCGGGTCCGAGATGTTCAGGTAGCCCTGGCCGGCGACGCGGGTGTTGCCGCCATGCTCGCCTTCCGGCGCCTTTTCGACGATCACCACCCGGGCGCCCAGCTCGTGCGCCGTCACGGCGGCGGCTACGCCGGCGGCGCCGAACCCGACGACGACGACATCGGCCTCGACGTCCCATTCATGCGGCGCTGAAGGCGCGTCCTGCATAGTTTCCTCTTCTCGCTGAAGCCCGCCACCCTTCCCCGCAAGCCCGCAAGCGGGGAAGGGTCGGGCGGGGGTTTACGACCGCACGCTGCAAACGGACGCTTACACCGTCGGCCAGAACGGCTTGGCCAGCGCGCGGTCGGCGGGGTAGACGGTCAGCGGCACGCCCTTCTGCCATTGCGCGAAGATCATCGGCACGTCGACGCGGCGGCCCTTCTCGTCGAACTTGATCGGCCCCGGATAGCAGTTGGCGGCGGGGCCGCTGGTCAGGTTCATCGTGCGCAGCGCCTCGGCCACCTTCAGCTTGTCGGCCGCGCCGGCCGCTTCGAGCGCCGCCTTCAAGATCCACAAATCGCCGTAGGCGGTAAGACTGTCCTGCGTCAGCCACGGCTCGCCGGTCTTCTTCTTGAAGCGGTCGATCAGCTCCTCCTGCCCCTTCATCGGCCAGTCGGCGACGCTGAAAATGAGGCCCTCGAGCAGCTCGGGGCCGATCGTCTTCAACAGCTCGGGCGACCCGAGCGGCGAGCCGTTGCCGACCAGCGGCAGCTTGCCCTTGCCGAGATTGAACTCGGCCAGCTTTTCGAGCACCAGCTTGCAGTCCGGCATCGACGAGATCAGCAGCAACAGGAAGTCGGGCTTGGCCGAGCGCACCTTGCTGACGAGCGGTGTCGCGTCGGACAGAGGCGGCGTGTAGATCTCATCGACGACCGGCTTCAGCCCGGCCTTGGTCAGCCCGCCGCCCGCACGCAGGTACTTGCCGAAGCTGACCGGCGAGGCGGTGTTGTCCTGCAGGATGCCGACGGTTTTCGGCCGCTTGCCGGTGGCGTGCTCGGCCAGCGAGAGCGCCGTCGGCAAAGTCTCCGCGGCCTGGTGGTCGGCGGTCGGCGAGGTCTGGAAGATGAACTTGAAGCCGCGATTGGTGATCGCATCGGAATAGGACAGGGTCAGCCACGGCAGCTGCGCCCGCTCGGTCACCTCGGTCACGGCCAGGGTGAACGAAGAAAGCCAGGCGCCGGTGCCGCCGACCAGATCGGGGTGATCGGACAACAGGCGCTGCGTCGCGTTCTTGGCCTTTTCGGCGCTGTCGCCGGCATCGGCGACGATCAGGTCGAACTTGGCGCCGCCGAGTTTCTCGATGCCGCCTTTGCCGTTGATGTCGGCGAGCGCCATTTCCGCGCCCATGCGCATCAGCTGCCCCTGCCGCGCCCACGGGCCCGACAGCGGCGCGATCATCGCGATCTTCACCGCTTTCGCCTGCGCCCGCGCCAGGCGAGGCCCCAGCCCCGAACTCGCCAGCGCCCCCAGCGCCAGCCCCGCCGTGACGCTGCGCCTCGTCAACTTGCTGTTCATCTAGCCGTCTCCTCCGAAATCGTCATTGCGAAATACATCTGCCCATCACCTGGCTGCGCGCCAGAAAAACCGCATCAAGGCGCGACTGCCGGCTGAAGGTCATTGCCCACATGCGGCTTGCGCAGGGACCTGAGGCGCGGAAAAAGGCGGCGGGCTGGCGGCATTATTTCGCCGGCACCGCAACGCGGTCGACCCATTTCTTGCCGAG
>JBLMXS010000160.1:0-9837 GCA_050257895.1 Thiohalocapsa sp. | reverse complement strand
CAGCGGGCGAAGTCCTGCGTTCGCCAGGTGCCGCACGTAGCTACGCTCCGGCAGCAGATCGAGGATCGTGCAGCGATTGATCAGCGACGGCACGATGAGGACGACGGGACCGCAGGCGGGTGAACCGTAATCGATTAGCCGCGCGCTGCCCTGCTGCCAGCGCACCTTGGCGCGGCGCAGCGGTGGCCGCCGAAAGGGATGCCGACGGTACGCCTCGATCCCGCCCAGGAAAGCGCCGGCGCGTCGCGCGAGTTCGCCGTCGAGCGCCGCCGCCACCGGCTCAACCCCGCGCTGGCCGATCTCCTTTGCCAGCGCCGCGAGCCGGTCGCCTGGCGGCAGCGCCGCGCTCCAGTCTGGCGACCCGCTCGCCAAGCTCCGCAACGCGGCGCGCGAGCTCTGCCACAGCAGCATCGCGCTCGCCAGATGCGCCGGCAGCGGCCGCGGCATCAGGCGCCGGTCCGGGGCCGTCGCGGTCTGCTCTGGGTGCGGCCGGCGCGGCATCAGCCTGTCGCGGGTCGCGCAAGAGCGCCTGCGCCAGGCCGAGCCAGCGGGCTGCCGCCGGACCGGCTTGCGGATCGGCCAGCAGCGCGCCCAGATACTCGCCCCACAGCGCCAGGAAGCGGCGCGCCAGTTCGTCCTCCTCGCTCATCCCTACGACTATAGGAGCTGTCGCGCCGCAGGCCAGCGCCAGGGCGCCGTCGGACGGCAGTTTGATGAGGCAGACACGCCAATTCGCTGTATTGTTGCAATGCAGCACCTTGTGTCCAGGCGGGGCGACGACAGAGATGACAAACCACAGCAGCGGGCCGGCCGGCACCGGAAAGCAGCCGATCGTCGTCAAGAAATACGCCAACCGTCGGCTCTACAACACGGCGACCAGCAGCTACGTGACGCTCGAGGATCTCGCCAGGATGATCAAGGAGGGCGCCGATTTCGTCGTCTACGACGCCAAGACCGGCGAAGACATCACCCGCGCCGTGCTGACCCAGATCATCGTCGAGCAGGAGCAAAAGGGGCAGAACCTCTTGCCGATCAGCTTTCTGCGGCAGCTGATCAGCTTTTACGGCGACAGCATGCAGTTCCTGGTGCCGGGCTATCTCGAGCAGGCGATGATTGCCTTCGCCAAGAACCAGGAGCAGATGCGCGACAGCCTGCGCGCGACGTTCGGCATCTTTCCGTTCGGCCAGTTCGAGGAGATGGGCAAGCAGAACATCGCACTGTTCGAGCGCGCCTTGAAGATGCTGTCGCCCTACGCCCGCGAGGTGGGCCGGGCGGCGGCCGAGGCACCGGCGCCAAGCGAAGGCAAAGTGGGGGAAGAAGATCCCCGCCTGCGCCGCCTCGAAGCGCAGATCGACGCGCTGCGCCAGCAGCTCGAGGCGCTCGGCCGCGACCGCAAGTAGCGGCCGCAACCTGACGTAAGCAACGCCACTCGCTTATTCGTCATGCCCGGGCTTGACCCGGGCATCCACGCGCCAACCACCTCGCCGCTGCACGTGGATGGCCGGGACACGCCCGGGCATGACGGACCGATGGTGCGCTGGCGGTTCGTTGTCGAAGGATCGCCCGGCCTCAGTCGCCGGTGGCGGCGAGCTTGGCGGCGAGTGGGACGGCGTTTGCCGACGCCACGACGAGGGGCTTCGCGGCGGGGTTCAGCCACGGGCGGTCCAGGCTCGGACGACCGAAATAGTAGCCTTGCAGGAAACCGACGCCCTCGCGCTGCAAGATTGCGGCCTCCTCGGCGGTCGTCACGCACTCGGCGACGGTGTGGAAGCCAAAGCCTTTCGCGAGACCGAGCAGGTGCCGCAGGAACACTTGCGCGTCCGGGCTGGTGGCGAGATTGCGGATGAACGAGCCGTCGATCTTGACGGTATCGACCGCCAGGCTCTGCAGATGGCGCAGCGAAGTGTGGCCGGCGCCGAAATCGTCGAGCGCGACATGGCAGCCGGCATGGCGCAAGGCGCTGACGAACCGCGCCGACTCCTCGATGTCGTAGAGCGCCGCGGTCTCGGTGATCTCGACGACGATGCGCGATGCGACCCCGGGCCGGTTGCGCACCTGCGAGATCAGCGCCCGCAGCCAGGGCCGGTCGGCAGCCGTCAGCCCGGAAATGTTGAACCCGAGCTTGACGCCGGGATGCGCCTCCAGCTCGGAGAGCGCCTTGTCGAGGACGTAGCGGTCGATCAGCCGGATAAAGCCCAGCTGCTCGATGACCGGCACGAATTCGGCGGCGGAAACGATGCGGCCGTCGGGCATCCGCATCCGCAACAGGCACTCGTAGTGATCGACCACGCCGGTCGCGGCGGCGACGACCGGCTGAAAGGCGAACAGCACCCGCTCTTCGCGCAACGCCGCCTGCACCTCGTCGCTCATCGTCAGGCTACGGCGCTGGCGCTCGCGCTGCTCCTCGCTGAGGCGGTAATGCGTGTGGCAATCGCGGCCGGCGCGCTTGGCCTCGGCGAGAGCGCTCTCGGCGCGGGTGATCACGTCGTAGGAGGTCAGCCCCTGATCAGGAAAGGCCGCGCTGCCGATCGAGACGGTCGCATAAATCGGGCCGCTCGCGGTCATCACCGGCGCGCCGCTGACGCCGCGCAGGATCTTCTCGGCGGCCGCCGCGATGTGCTCGGGCGGGCAATGCGACAACGCGATCCCGAAGCGGTCGCCGCCGAGCCGGCCGATCACGTCGCTGACGCGCAAGCAGCTGTCGAGCCGGCGGCCGATCTCGATCAGCACCGTGTCGGCCGCCTCGTAGCCGAACACGTCGTTGATTGTCGTCATGTTGTCGATGCCGACCGACAGGAAGGCGGCCGGGTTGTGCTGCCGCTGGTTGCTGGCGATGATCTGGTCGACCGCCTCGCGCAGCCGCGTCTTGTTGAAATGGCCGGTCAGCTCGTCGTAATTGGCGAGGCGTTCGAGACGGTTCTGCTGCGCCCGCCGGTCGCCCACTGCGCGAATGACGCCGCACATCACCCTCGGGCGTCCCTCCTCGTCGCGCGTGGCGCGGCCGCGCTCGTGTACCCACAGAAAGCCGCCTTCGGCGTCGCGCAGCCGGTATTCGCAGTCGAAGGCGCCCTCGCCATCGAAATGCGCGGCCAGCACCAGTTGGCGATGCACCAGATCATCGGGATGGATGCGAGCGGCAAAGAGGCGGCCGGTCGGCGCCTCGGCGGCAAAGTCGATCTCCGCCGCCGTCAGCCGCCCCGACCAGTTCAGCTTGTCGCCGTCGAGCTCCCACAGATACGCGACGTCGCCCGCCGCCTCGAGGGCGGAGGACAACCGGTTGGAAAGCTCGTTGGCGTTAACTGACATCAGGGCCAAACCTCGATCGGACTAGCCTTTACTACGAGGCCCCAGCGAGGAAGCCTGCCCTAAGACTAATGGTCGACGCATTGATGAATTCTTAAAATGCCGACCAATTTTACCGCCAGCGTCGGCGCGAAGCTGCTTCAGCCCGGCGTATGCGAGGCAAGGAACGGCATTACCGCCTGGTTGAATTCGCGTGCCCGCACCTGCGTGAAGGCATGTCCGCCGCGCGGGAAGATCTTGACTTCGGCGCCGGGGATCAGCCGCGCCAGCTCTTCCGAAAAATAAGCCGGCGTGACGAGGTCGTCCTCGGCGCCGACGACAAGCGTCGGCGTCCGGATCCGCGACAGGCTTTCGGTGCGGTCGAAGGCAAGGATTGCGTCGATCCGGCTTGCCGCCACCTCGGTCGGCGGAAATACCGCCAGGTTCTGCGCTTCTTGCTGCCGCAGCCGCTCGTTGTTGCGCGCCACCCAGCCACTCGGATAGAGAAACAGCGTATTGGACTGGACATAGGCGCTGGGGCCAAGCCGCAGGAGGATGTCCTTGCGCAGCGCGAACAGCCGCCGGAAATACGCGTCGGGCTTGGTCCAGGTCGCCGACAGGACGACGCTCGCCAGCCGACCGGGATGCTCGATCGCCAAGGTCTGGGCAATCGCCCCGCCGGTCGAATGGCCGACGATATGGGCGCGCTCGATCTCCAGCGCGTCCATCAGGCCGACGACGTCGGCCGCCATGCGGTCGACGGTAAAGCCGCTGCGCGTCAGGTCGCTCTGGCCGATGCCGCGGTGGTCATGCGTGATGACGTCGAAATTGTTGGCGAAGGCGGCGGCCTGATCGCGCCAGAACGAGGCGAAGCCGGACAGCCCCGAGATGAACAGCACCGGGAAGCCGGCACCTTGCCGCTCGTAGTAGAGCGCCCCGTCACCGATTACGATTCGCGGCATCGACCTGCTCTTGTGGTCGTGCGTCGGTATCACCGCCCGCTTGTGCTGTCAAACGGGGAACGCGGCCGGCTGCCATGCTCGCCGATTCGGGGTGTTCGTTGCGATCGTGACGGTGGAGTGGAGGCCGTACGATGGTGCCGCAAGCCGCGCGCGAGCCTGCCTAAAATTTGACACACGGCCGCTCTCCAATCCAATCGGTTGAAGGGAGAGCGGTGGTGCCGATCTCGGGTTGCGGCTGGAGCCGCGGCCCGCAGCGGGGAAGTCGGCAAATGCCCGCACGCAATTGGTTTGTATTGACGTGGCGCACTCGCCATATATGTCGCATCGTCGCGACGAACACCTCGGAACGCGCAACCTGATCGAGTGGATTGCAATGACCCAACAGGACCGTACCGCAAAGGCGCACCCGCAGAGCGGCAAGGGCAGCGAGCTGCCCTACAACGCCGCCGCATCGCGCCGGCCTGCCGCGCGGACGCAGGATATCGACCACCATGTCGGGGCTCGGGTGCGTGAGCGGCGCATCATGCTCGGCCTCACCCAGCAGCAGCTGGCCGACCTGATCGGCGTTACCTATCAGCAGGCGCACAAATACGAGCGCGGCATCAACCGCGTCTCGGCCGGGCGTCTGTACGAGATCGCCCAGGTGCTGAGCGTACCGGTCGGATACTTCTTCGATGGGCTGGAGGGTCAGGGGTCGCGCGCGGTGAGCCCGCGCGAGCGGATGTGCCTCGAATTGGCGCGCAACTTCGCGCAAATCCCCAATGAACGCCATCAGGAGGCGCTGAGCCAGCTGGCCCGCGTGCTGGCCACAGACTGATTGCCGCGCCGGGAGCGAGTCCCGCAGCGCGGCAGATCCGCCTTTCAATGTACTGTGCAAAAGCCGCGGCCCGGAGAGGCTGCGGCGACGGCTCAGACCACCGGGGGCCCGCGCCGGCTCGCCAGTCCCATGACCAGCGCCACGACGAAGACGATCAGGAAGACGAAGAACAGTATCTGCGCGATTCCTGCCGCCGTCGACGCCACGCCGCCGAAGCCGAAGAGACCGGCGATCACTGCGATCACCAGGAAAACCAAAGCCCAATAAAGCATTGTCTTCTCCGTTCGCGGCTTTTGCCCGAGATGCTGCCAAAAGACCTGCAAGCGTCACGAGCAGTTCCGCCATCACAAACGAAGTGCGTGAACGGCAAGTTCCCGACGCCAGTTCGCCTGTTCAGAAACGGACGCCGAAGCGAACGCCGACATCGTTGATGCTCTGGTTTTGCTTGGCGAGACCGCCGTTGGAGACATGGTCTATAAAACCGGAGACCTGATAGACCGGGGTGATCAGGTAGCCCAATTCGAGCGCCTCGCGGAACAGGATGTGCGAGCCGAGGCTCTTGCGGTCGGGCGCGGTGGCGACGATGTCGCCGTCGTTGAACCCGGGACCGAAGAAATAGCTCAGCACCAGCCCGTCCGCCGGCTGCACGAGATTGCTCGCGAGGAGCCAGCTCCAGGTGGCGCCGACATAGGCTTGATTGGTGAAGCCGGCGGTGTTGATCTCGCCGCCAATCGTCGGCCGCGGCTGCACCATCCAGCGCAAATAGGCCGGCACCGTCGCTGCCCACGCATCCGGCACCGGTGACGCGAAGAGGATCTCCGGGTTGATGTCGACCCCGCCCTCCTTGCCGCCGAGGAAGCCGACATCGTGTCCGAGGATGCCGAGCTTGAACTCGTTGTAGGTCAAGTTTTGCGCGCCAGCGGCTTGCGGCAGCAGCAGTGCGGCGACCAGCGCGATCAGCCGCAGCGGGCGCCAATCTCGGCGGCGCGCTCGCGGCGCGGCAGGCCAGGTCGGGCTGGCGACCATATCAGGCTCCATCGCAGGATGCGGCGCTAAACCTACAGCTGCGCGGCCGCGAACCAAAGTGCTGCCGCAACCGATCGCAAGCGGCGCGTCACGCTGTTGCACGAATCCAACACCTTTCATCCGCCCGCTCCTCCGCGTGCTTGCCCGGCTGCTCACAGCGGCTCTACGGCCGGATCAGCATCAGCGGCTCCGATGCCACCGAGAACCGCGCCGGCAGATGCCCGACGATCTCGCCGTCGGCCTGCACCGGCAGCGGCGTCGAGGCGGACACCAGCGCCTCTCGTCCGCGCGCGACGGCGACGTCGGCCCGCCCTGCGATATGCCCCAGCGGCAGGGCGGCGAGATAGCGCAGCATGGCAAGCCGACCCGAGCGCTGGCACAGCACGAAATCGAGCGCCGGCTCGCCGAGATCGGCGGCGGCGATCGCAAACGGTCCGGCATAGAAGCGGCCCTTCGCGGCGACCATCATCGTGGCGTAATGCTCCGCCCCCCCGACCGAGACGCGCAGCTCGGCGCTGCGATAGCCCGGCAAGGCGCCGGCGATAGCCCAGGCGAAGGCACCGCGCCCAATCCGGCGCTTCAAGCGCGGATCGATGCGTTCGACGATTTCGGCGTCGAAGCCGCTGCTCGCCGTCGTCAGGAACAGCCGGTCGCAGACGGCGCCGGGCCAGATCGGCCGGGCCGGCCGGACCGCAATCAACTCCGCCAGCGCCTCCGGCCGAGCCGGCAGCGCGATCTCGTGCGCCAGGACGTTCGCGGTGCCGCACGGCACCACCGCCAGCGGCCGCGACAGGCCGACCAGCCCGTTGACCACCGCGCTGATCGTGCCGTCGCCGCCCGCGGCGACGATGACATCGAACTCGGCCGCGGCCTCGCGGACCAGGCATTCGACCTCGCCCATCGCCGGAACCGTCGGCTGCACCGCCACGACGCAGCCCAGCCGGCGCAGCGCTCCCGTTACCCGGTCGAGCCGGCGCCGGGTCCGCTGGCGCCAGCCGGCGGCCGGATTGACGATGATCAGGATGCGGCGGCGCAGCACGAACGGTGAGTGCCGTCCGGCCGCTCTAGGCGGCCCGGACGGTAGGCGTCGCGCGCACGGCGCCGTCAGCAGGGCCCATAGTTGCGGATCTGCGGCAGGCGCAGCCGACCCGCCAGCCGCGCCGACGCCATCGGTCGACAGATGGATACCGGCTTTCGCCGGTATGACAATGTAGAGTGAGCCGATCCAACGAACGTGCCCGCCACGACGCCGGTGTCGACCCGTTGCGGCAGGCTGCCGCCGGGCTCACGCCTTGATCACGTTGTCGGCGACGACGCCGCGGCTGGCGCAGGCGTTGCGGGTGTCGATGACCAGCGGACAGTGCGTGACGAGCAGGCGGTAATCGACCGGGTCGTGATCGGTGCAGATGATCGCGGCATCGAACCGGGCGACGTTCGCCGCGGTCAGCGGCACCGACGGCCGGCCGGCGAACTCGGCGTGCTCGCGAGTGAGCGGGACCGCGGCGAGGAACGGGTCGTGGAACGACACCGCGGCGCCGCGCCGCTCCAACAGCTCCATGATCGTGAAAGCCGGGCTCTCGCGGGTGTCGTCGACGTTTTTCTTGTAGGCGATGCCGATGATCAGGATGCGGGCGCCATTGAGGGCCTTGGCGGCGCACTCGCTGAGCGCCGCGACGGTCTTGTCGACGACGCGCTGCGGCATGGACGTGTTGACTTCGCCGGCCAGCTCGATGAAACGGGTCGCGATGTTGAACTCGCGAGCCTTCCACGTCAGGTAGAACGGATCGATCGGGATGCAGTGGCCGCCGAGCCCGGGCCCGGGATAGAACGGCATATACCCGAACGGCTTGGTCTTGGCCGCCTCGATCACCTCCCAGACATCGATCCCCATCGCCTCGAAGACGATCTTCAGCTCGTTGACGAGGGCGATATTGACCGAGCGGAAGATGTTCTCGGTCAGCTTCACCGCCTCGGCCGCTTCCAGCGAGGTGACCGGCACGGTGCGCGTCACAATCGAATCGTAGAGCGCACAGGCGAGCCGCAGCGCGTGCGGACCGTCGCCGCCGACCACCTTGGCGATGTCGGCGGTGGCGAATTGCGGGTTGCCGGGATCCTCGCGCTCGGGCGAATAGGCGAGAAAGAAGTCGCTGCCCGAGCGCAGCCCTGAGCGTTCGAGGATGGGCTGCATCACATCGCGCGTCGTGCCGGGATAGGTAGTCGATTCGAGAACCACTAGCTGCCCCTGCCGCAGGTATGGCGCGATCGCCTCGGTCGTCGAGACGATGAAGCTGAGATCCGGCTCGCGCTGGCGGGTCAGCGGCGTCGGCACGCAGATGATGATCGCATCGACCTCGGCCAGTCGCGAGAAATCGGCGGTGGCGGCGAGACGGCCGGCGTCGTGCAAGCTTGCGATGCTCTCCGAGGTGATGTGCGCAAGATAGGAATGGCCGGCGTTGAGGCGCTCCACCTTGTCACGGTCGATGTCGAAACCGAGCGTATGGAAGCCGCGCTCGGCCGCCGTGCGCAGCAGCGGCAGGCCAACATAGCCGAGCCCGATCACGCCGACGACGGCGCTGCGATCGCGGAACCTCTGGACGAGCGCATCGACGTCGGCGAGAGCGCCAGCGCGTGCCGGCGAGACCGGCAACACGGTAATCGTATCGTTCATCGAAAAAGACCCACGTTAAGGAAAATGCCGCGACCGCCGCCGCCAACCATCCCTGCCCCGGCGCTCGATCTTCGGGCTTTTACCGGCGCTGCGGCGTTTGCGCCACCGCCTTCACGATGTCGAGGAACTGGCCGCGCACCCGCGCATCGGCGATACCATAATAGGCGCGGATCAATTCGATGGCTTCCGGGCGCTGCAGCCGCTCGCGCATCTCCTGCTCGCCGGCATCGGCTTCGCCGGCGCCAGAATCGAGGTCGGTAAAGAAATACGAGATCGGCACGCCGAGCACCTCGGCGATCTGCGACAGCCGCGAGGCGCTGATGCGATTGGCGCCGCCTTCGTATTTCTGAACCTGCTGAAAGGTCAGCCCGATGGCGCGGGCGAGCGTCTCCTGGTTCATTCCGATGAGCAGGCGGCGGGTGCGCACCCGCGCCCCCACATGCACGTCGACCGGCGCCGGCACACCCGTGCCCCGGCCGTACTGCGCCACATCACCCTTCGCGGATGATTCCTTCACGACATCAACACCCGTTGCGGTTGCAGCCGCATCATCGGTCGCGCCGCGGTCCTATGCAACAGGCTTGCGGCCGGCATCGCGCTTTGGGGCAGCTTCGCATTAATTGCTGGGTGCGGGACCGGGATAGCGGGCGGTGGCGACCGGCACCGGCGAAGGGCCGGCGGGTCCGAACAGCCGGTCGAACAGCGATGGTTCGCCAGCGGCGGGTGCCGGGGCCGGCGGCTCCGGCATCGGCAACGGACGCGCCGGCAGGCCCTTTGTCGCCGCCAGCATAAAGCGATGCCAAGCGGCGGCCGGCAGCATGCCGCCGGTCACCCGCTTCATCGGCGCGTTGTCGTCGTTGCCGAACCAGATTCCGGCGACCAGATCCGCCGTGTAGCCGATGAACCAGGCGTCGCGGTAGTCCTGAGTCGTGCCGGTCTTGCCGGCCGCCGGCCGACCAGGCAGCGCGGCGGCCTTGCCGGTGCCGTGGGCGATGACGCCCGCAAGCATCTCGTTCATCAGCCCGACGAGCTCCGGCGCGACGACCGGCCCCGGTCCCGAGCCCTGCCGGCGATAAAGCAGC
>JBLMXS010000159.1:0-11436 GCA_050257895.1 Thiohalocapsa sp. | reverse complement strand
TCCCCGGTAGCTCAGTGGTAGAGCAAGCGGCTGTTAACCGCTGGGTCGATGGTTCGAATCCGTCCCGGGGAGCCAATTGAAATCAGGGGGTTAGGTCGTCGATTGGTCTAACCCCCTGATGGCCTGAATGCCTCGGGTAACATTCGGGGTAACATTGAACACGGTTCGCGAGCGCATGAAACGCAATCAGAAGCGTCCCTCACCGACGGCGCGGTATCGCGCGAAGCTCAAGGCAAAGCGCCGCCGGCAGCGGGCCCGCGCCGCCAGCTGATGCCGATTGTCGACGACTACGCAGGCATCGCGGACCAGCTGCGCCGCATTCGTGCCGAACGCGGCAAGGCTGACAGGGAAGGAGCGCCACAGCGGCCGGCGCGCTTGCCCTACATGACCGCGAGAAGCGTTGTGAATGTCGCTATCGTGCGCGACCTGTTGACGCGGAGCCGCCCGCGCCCGTTATCATCGCGCGACCTCACCGATGCCGACATAGCCGCACTCGGCGATCTCCGCGACACTATCGCCGCCGGTCGCTTTCCGTTCTCGCCGCGTATCCGCCACTGCGAGCGACCCCGCCCTAAGGCGGCTGTGTCCCTGCCGGGCCGACGGCCTAGCGTGCAAGCTGAACATAAACTGGTTTTGCTGCATAAACTGAGAACGGCAGTTATGTTGATGTGCAAACTCTGGAAACATTTTCGCACATTACATGCCGGCTGTGCGGTGAAGACCTGTTGCTAAAGTGCATTCTCCCCGTGACGGGTCAAGGACGCACCATAACCTGAGGCGGAGATCTTCCATCCCGTTAAGTTTTGTGCAACCAGATTGCCCTACTTTTTGCCGGCACAGGGAGCGCCCTGGACTGAATTGATGCCCGATCTCGCTCGTACCGCCTCTCTCGTCCCGCTTCTTTGTCCGCCTGCGGGAGGAGCGCGGCTCGTTTCGGTGGTGCCGACGCGGCCGCCTGCGGTGCCGAGCCGGCGCGCTGCGCGCCGGGCGGAGGTGGTTGTCCATTGACGGTTCGGAGCCTGGTGGCACCTTTTCGCCCATTGACAGCCATCCCGACGCTCTGGACAGCAGTGGGTTCGCGTGCGCGGTCGGCGGGGCTGCCAAGCGCCGTATTGGTCGCATCGGTCGCAATCCTGGTCTGTTCGCCGTTTCTCCATACGTTCTCGTGGGTCAGCGACGAGGGATTCTTATTGAGCGGCGCCGACCGGCTGCTGCACGGTGACCTACTGTATCGCGATTTCTTCGAGATCCTGCCCCCCGGCGGCTTCGTCCTGACCGCCGCTTGGCTAAACTTTGCGGGCGTGTCGCTCGGCAGCGCGCACGCCCTTGCGGTTCTGGCCATAGCTGGAATAGCCGGCTTCACGTACCTCGCCTGTCGGTCAGTGAGCCGGAACCCCGTCTATCCAGCGCTGGCCGTGTTGGTCTGGCTGCTGACCACTCAGGGCATGTGGACGCAGCTCAACCATCACTGGCTGGCGACCCTGTTCGCGATGATTGCCCTTTGGGCCTGCCTCGCCGACGCCGACTGTCCGAACGCGGAGCTGAGCTGGTCAGTGGTCGCCGGCATTGCCGCCGGAGCCGCGGCAATGATCGTTTCGACGTGCGGCGCGCTGGCAGCAGTTGCAGCGGCGGCGGCACTGAGCCGGGGCCGCGGCGCGCTACCACGGCTGCTCACGTTCGGGCTGGCTTGCGCTGCGTTGCCGGCCGCTTTGCTGGCCTATGTCGTCGAACAGCACACGCTTGCCGCCTCGTTTGACGATGTCATCGTTTTCCCGGGAACGCGCTACGCCTTGATCACGGCAGTACCCTTTGGCTATTTTGGGCAGGTTCAGAACTTCCCGCTGAAATTCCTGTTTCCCGTGGTGGCGGTGCTCGCAATCGCGGTACTGCTGCGGTACGGGCGAGCTTGTTTCGGTGACCGGCAGCTACATACCTGCGCTGCCTTCGCGCTCGCCGGGTTCATCGGCTGCTACCCGCGACCCGACATGCCGCACATCGGATTTGCGGCGCCGCTCGCGCTGCCGCTGCTTGTGTACGCTTTGAGACAGCTGACCAGGGGCCGCTTGCGAAATTTCCGGGGCGCCGCGGCGATGCTCGGTGTCGTGCTGTGCGTGCCCGCGGGGATAAGCTACGCAGGGCTCGCTTACGCTGCGCTTGCCGCCGAACCGACCCAAACTGAGCGCGGCCGCCTTGATTTTTTCCCGGGTCAGCGTGACACCCGGCTGCTTCTCGCATGGATCGCCAAGGCGCCACCAGGCGATCGATTCTTTTTTTATCCCTATATGCCGCTGCTGCCGTTCTTAACGAATCGGCCGCAGGTTTCGAAATACGACACTTTTTTGCCCGGTTATTTGCGCCCCGCCCAATACGCCGAGGCTTGCAGGGATGTGATCGAGGGCGCCGCGTGGGCGGTCCTGCATCGCGAAAGTACAAAAGCGGCGGCGTTCAAAAGTTGGTTTCCGGGACTGCGGACCGACTGCCGCGCGAGGCGCAGCTTTTCGAGCGGGTCTTGGACGACAATTCCTATTTCGTCGCGCAGTTTGGCGCTTTTGAGGTGCGCCGGGTCGCGCCGCGCGCCGGCGTCGCCGAGTGCGCCGCGGTCGACGGTTAGACTCTGATTCACCACCATACGCCGCTCCCCTTGCCGGGAGGGGGCTGGGGTGAGGGGCAGGCATCGCGTCGAACCGCGACGGTCGGCTATTGTACTACCGCAGGTAGGCCGCCAAGAGCGCGAGCAGCGCCAGCCACAGCAGCCATAAGGCGCCCCACGTCACGGCCCGCCAGCTCCTCGCCGCCGCCTCGCGTTGCGCGGTGCGCCGTATCTCGTCCTCGATCTCGCGGTTCCACTGGCGGGCAATGCGCTCGCTGTCGCGCTGCATGACGGCCTTCCTTCCCGTCGCCGCACCACTCTAGCCGATCGCGCGGCGGCGGTGGTAAATGCGCGGGACAGCGACGGCGGCGGGATCGGAGGAGCAGATGGCCAAGACGCGCGGCACCGGCTTGTTGATGGTGTGGGCCGACATCGACCCCGAATTCGAGGCGGACTATCACCGCTGGTATGACGAGGAGCACATCGCGCAGCTGCTCGCGGTGCCAGGCTTTCTCAGCGCCGGACGCTACGAGGCAGTGAAGGGCGGGCCCAAATACCTGGCGCTTTACGAACTCGAGCATCCCGACGTGCTGCGCAGCCCGGCTTTTCTCGACGGCGTGCGCTTCCGTCCGTCGCCGCGCCGGGTCCAGTATTCCGGCGGCACGATCGGCCGCAACTACCTGATCAACGGCTACCGCCAGATCTTCCCGGTGCACACCGACCCGGTCGCGCAGACGCAGGGGCCGGCGCCGTTTCTGCAGATGGGCCGCATCGACGTGCCGCAAATGGCCGAGGAGGAGTTCAACGACTGGTACAACACCGCCTATATTCCGCCCTATCTGGCGGTGCCGGGCTGCCTCGGCGCCCGCCGATACGTCGCGGTCGACGGCCAGCCGAAATACCTGACGCTCTACGAGTTCGACAATCCGCTGGTGTCGGAGAGCGAGAAGTGGGCCAAGGCCCGCGACGGCAACCCGTGGAGCCGGCGGGTGCGCGCCTTCATGCGCCACGATGTCGGCTCGCCGGGCGTCTACCGCCGCCTCTATCCAAAATGAGCCAAAAAGGCCGTGCATCGGCGGATGCGGCATGACGTGGATTGTTGCTGACGGCGGCAAACGGCGTCATCGTGACAGGCCCTCGCGACACCAACGAGCCGCCGATGCCCGCAAGCAATACCGATCCTTGTTTTCTGCCGGTTTATCGCCTCGCCGCCGACATCGCGGCGCGGCGTCTGTCACCGGTTGATGTCGTCGAGGCGCTGCTCGCGCGGATCGGACGGCACAACGAGAAGCTGCACGCCTATATCGATGTCTACGCCGATGACGCCCGGCTCGCGGCAGAGGCCGCCGACAAGGCGATCCGCGCCGGTCACGCGGTCGGGCCGCTGCACGGCGTGCCAATCGCGCTCAAGGACCTGATCGACCTCGAGGGCCGCGTCACCACCGGCGGCTCGCAGGTGTGGCGCGAGCGGCGCTCGCCGGCCACCGCGAGTCTGGCGCGGCGGTTCTTTGCGCAGGGCATGATCGTCCTCGGCAAGACCCACACGGTCGAGTTCGCGATGGGCGGGTGGGGCACCAACCAGCATCTCGGCACACCGTGGAACCCGTGGGACCTCCCGGCGCATCGCACGCCCGGCGGGTCGAGCAGCGGCTCCGGAGTGGCGGTGGCCTCGGGCATGGCCCCGTGGGCGATCGGCACCGACACCGGCGGTTCGGTGCGATTGCCCGCCTCGTGGTGCGGCCTTGCCGGGCTCAAGACGACAATCGGCCGCGTCAGCACATACGGCATCCTGCCGTTGGCGCCGTCGCTCGACACGCCGGGCCCGATGGCAAGAGGCGTCGAGGACGCGGCATTGCTGTTCGGCGTCATGCAGGGCGCCGACCCGCTCGATCCGCGCACTTTGTCGGCGCCGCCGCCGGGCGATGTGATGAGCGGACTGAAGCGCGGCGTGCGCGGCCTCAGGCTGGCGCGCATGCCGGCGGCCGAGCGCGACGGCTGCGCCGCCGAGGTGCTGGCGGCCTACGACGCGGCGCTCGATGTGCTGGCCGGTCTCGGCGCCGAGATCGTCGACATCGCCTTGCCCTGCCATTTCGCCGACGCCACCGACATGACCGGCCGCATCATCGGGTCGGAGGCCTACCAGCTGGTCGGCGCGCTAGTCGACGACCGTGCCTTGCCGATCGACGATGCGGTGCGCCCGCGCATCCAACTCGGCCGCGGCATCACCGCCCGCGACTATCTCGCCGCGCTGGCCGAGCGCGACGCGTTGAAGCGGCGTTTCCTCGCTTCGCTCGATGCAACGCCGGGAGGCATCGACGCAGTGCTGACGCCGACGACGCAGACCGCTGCGATCCGCGTCGACAGCGTCGACCAGACCACGACCCCGGCGCATTTCACCCGCCTCGTCAACCTGCTGGAGCTGTGCGCGCTGGCGGTGCCGAACGGCTTCACCGCCACCGGGCTGCCATTGTCGCTGCAGATCATCTGCCGGCCCTATGACGAGGCGACGGCGCTCAGGATCGGCTGGGCCTACGAGGCGGCGAGCGATTGGCACGAACGGCATCCGGCCGCGTTCGCCTAGCATAGGGACGAAGAATGGCGAACGAGGTGCAGATCCCGACGCGCTTCGCGGTCGAGACGCGCGACATCGAATATCGGCGGCATAACGGCGCGCCGCTCCTCGCACGGCTCTACCGGCCGCAGGGTGACGGGCCGTTCCCGGCCCTCATCGAGGTGCATGGCGGAGCGTGGGCGTCGGGCGACCGGCTTAACAACGCGCCGCTCGACGAGGCGCTGGCAAAGAGCGGCATCGCCGTGCTGGCGATCGACTTCCGCATGCCGCCGGCGCACCGCTATCCGGACTCGATCGCCGACGTCAATTACGCGACCCGATGGCTGAAGGCGCATGCGTCCGAATTCGGCAGCCGGCCCGAACTGGTCGGCGGCCTGGGCACGTCGAGCGGCGGCCATCAATTGCTGCTAAGCGTCTTAAAGCCGGCCGACCCGCGCTACGCCGCGCTGCCGCTCGCCGAGGCGCCGACCGAGGATGCGCGCCTGCCCTACGTGGTGCTGTGCTGGCCGATCTCCGACCCGCTGGCGCGCTACCGCATGGTGCAGGAGAAAGGCAACGCGCGGCTCGTCGAGGCGCATGACGCCTATTGGCATTCCGCCACCGAGATGGAGGAGGGCAACCCGCAGCTGATCCTCGAGCGCGGCGAGATGGCGCTGCCATTGCCGCCGGCGATCGTTGTGCAGGGCACCGCCGACGACAACGTCACGCCCGACATGGCCGACCGTTTCGCCGCCGCCTATCGCGGCCGCGGCGGCTCCCTGGACCTGCACAAATTCGACGGACAGCCGCATACCTTTATCGTTCGCGATCCGGCGAGCGAGGCGTCAAGGCGGGCCACCGAACTGGTCCGCGACTTCGTGCTGGCCCAAGCACGGTAGGCGCCGCGACAGGCGGGCAGGGCGGCAACGAGAGAAAGGCCAGATGAAGGGGCGGCGGCCGCACATCCTTCTCGTCGAGGACGATCTCGACCTCGTCGACATCCTGGTGCAGGTGTTGGAGGAGGCCGGCTATCGGGTCAGCGCCGCGAGCCGCCGGGTCGAGGCGCGGGCCATCCTGCGCCGCCGCCGCATCCATCTGATCGTCGCCGACTCTGTGCTGCGCGGCGGCAACGGCGACGATGTCGCCAAGGCGGCCGGCGGCAAGGGCCTGCCGGTCATCATGATGAGCGGCGAACCGGACCGCATCGCGCAGCTGACCGGCGGCCCGACCCCCTTTCTGCAAAAGCCGTTCCGCGCCGCCGACCTCCTGCGCCTCGTGGCCGAACTGCTGCCGTAGTGCCGGGCGGCCATGGGACCGCCGGCGTCCCGCCGGCATGCCGGCCGGAGGCCGGCGGTCCGAAAGCACCTGCCGTCGGCCATTGCGCGGCGCGCGGCAATCGCTATAGTGGCCGGCTTGCCCTTGCCGGCTGCGGGCGGACCTATTCGGGTCCATCGGGCCGGCTCGGCCCGTCCGGCCCCAGGCCTCGGGCCATCACAGCCACAAGGGATGAATTGCTGATGCCGCTGTACGAAAATGTCTTCATCGCGCGCCAGGACATCTCCGGCGCCCAGGTCGACGCGCTGGCCGACACCTTCACTCAGCTGATTGCCGAGCAGGGCGGCGAGGTCAAGAAGCGCGAGTATTGGGGGCTGCGCAACCTGACCTACCGCATGAAGAAGAACCGCAAGGGCCACTACGTGCTGTTCAACATCGAGGCGCCGGCGGCAGCGATTGCCGAATTGGAGCGCACGATGCGGATCAACGAGGACGTGCTGCGCTATCTGACCTTGCGCGTCGACGCGCTCGAGGAGGCGCCGTCGCCGATCATGCAGAACCGCGGCGGTCGCGAGGACCGGCCGCGCCGCGGCGACCGCGAGCGCTACGGCGAGCCGCGCGATGGTGATCGGGCCGGGGGCGATCGCGCCGGCGGCGATCGCGTGGGTGGCGGCGAGCGGCCGGCGACCGAGACGCCTGCCGCCGCGCCGGCTGAGAAGGTGGAGGCGTAAATGGAAGGCCAGGGTGGGGGCCGCAGCGCCGCGGCGGCGCGCCGGCCGTTCTTCCGGCGCCGCAAATCCTGCCCGTTCTCGGGCCCCAACGCGCCCAAGATCGACTACAAGGATGTGCGCCTCTTGCAGCGCTTCGTCTCCGAGCGCGGCAAGATCGTGCCGAGCCGCATCACTGCCGTCTCGACCCAGAAGCAGCGTGAGCTGTCGCGGGCGATCAAGCGGGCGCGGTTTCTCGGCCTCCTGCCCTATATGGTGAAATAGCGGCAGCGGCGCGCCGCCCTGGCGCCGCCGCATCGCCTCGTAAAGCCCCCGGATCATCCACAGATGGGCCGCCTTTCGAGCGCCGGCGTGGCCATTGTTTGCGGCATTGCCGCCGGCTGCCTCTACCTTGCGATCAACCTGGGGACGCCGGGCGCCCTGATCCTCGTCTACATGACGCAGCTGCCGCTGTTCCTTGCCGGGCTGTGGCTCGGCGTCGGCGCCGCGGCGCTGGCCGGCGTCGTCGGCGTTCTGCTGCTTCTGGCGCACAGCGACCCGATGGACGCGGCGATCTTTGCCGGCGTCAACGCCGTCCCGGTCGCGGTGCTCGTGCGCCAGTCGCTGCTGGCGCGGCAGCACGCCGACGGGACGCTCGTGTGGTATCCGCCGGGGCTGCTGACGGCCTGGCTGACGGGTCTCGCGCTCGCCGGGATGGCGGCGGCGGTGCTGCTGTTCGGCGGGCCGCACGGGCTCCACCTGGCATTGCAGGACATGGTCGGGCATGTGCTCGACCGGCTGCCGCAAACGCCGCTGCGCGACCGCGACCGGGTGGCCGAGGCGCTGGCGATGCTGATCCCCGGCGTTGTCGCGGGGTCGTGGATGGTGATGGCGGTCGCCAACGCGGCGCTCGCCCAGGGGCTGCTCGCCCGTTTCGGCGCCAACTGGCGCCCGACCCCGGAGCTGGCGGCGCTCGGCTTGCCGTTATGGGTGCCGGCGGCGCTCGGCATCGCCGCCGCGGCGACAATCCTCGGCGGCCCGCTGCGCTTTATCGGGGTCAACATGATCGTCGCGCTGCTGGTGCCGTTTGTCCTCGCCGGGCTGGCGGTCCTGCACGCGGCGGTGCGGCGGCTGTCGCACCCGGCGATGATGCTGGTCTTTTTCTACACGCTGGCCGGGCTGTTCGGTTGGCCGTTTCTGGTGGTTGCGATGGTCGGCCTGCTGGAGAGCTGGCTCGGCCTGCGCCACCGCCTCGCACCGCAAGGAGTCGGCATCGATGGTTGATCTCATTCTGCTGGAACGGGTCGAGAAGCTCGGCCAGATGGGCCAGATCGTCAAAGTGAAGCCGGGCTACGCCCGCAACTACCTCTTGCCGCAGAAGAAGGCGATGCGGGCGACTAAGGAAAATCTCGCCTATTTCGAGCAGCAGAAGGCGCAGCTCGAAGCCAACAACCTGCAGCGCAAGTCGGAAGCCGGCGAGGTCGCCGAGACGATGGAGGGCGTGAGGGTAGTGCTGATCCGCCAGGCCGGCGAGAGCGGCCAGCTCTACGGCTCGGTCGCGGCACGCGACATCGCCGAGGCGGTGACCGAAGCCGGCTACACGGTCGACAAGCGGCAGATCGTGCTGGAGCGCCCGATCAAGACGCTCGGCTTGCACCCGGTGCGGGTGATGCTGCACCCCGAGGTCGGCGTCACCGTCACCATCAACGTGGCGCAATCGGAAGAGGGGGCGCGCATGCAGGCCGCCGGCATCGACCCGCTGGCGCAGCGCGACGAGGAGGAAGAGGAGATGCGGGCCGAGATGCGCGCCGAAATACGAGCCGCGGCGGCCGAGGGCGAAGGCGCGGCGTAAGGGGCGGCGCCTCGTTGACACCGCCGGCCGCTTTCGCCGATCGTGCCGGCCCAGCTTGAGGACGCAGACAATGACCGACACCGATCTCGCGCAAACGATCGATGCCGCCTGGGAAGGGCGCGACGGGATCTCGCCGGCCACCAAGGGCGAATGGCGCGAGGCCGTCGAGGCCGCGCTCGAGGGGATGGACAGCGGCAAATTGCGCGTCGCCGAGAAGGTGGGAGCCGCGCCTGGACAAGGATGGCGGGTTCACCAGTGGCTGAAAAAGGCGGTGCTGCTGTCGTTCCGCCTCAACGACATGATCGAGATCCCGGGCGGGCCCGTCGATCCCGAGCGCGGCGCCGCCAAATGGTGGGACAAGGTGCCGTCGAAATTTGCCGGCTGGTCGCAGAACCGCTTTCGCGACGCCGGCTTTCGCGCCGTCCCGGGTGCCATCGTGCGGCGCTCGGCCTATATCGCGCCGAACGTCGTCCTGATGCCGAGCTTCGTCAATGTCGGCGCCTATGTCGATAGCGGCACGATGGTCGATACCTGGGCGACGGTCGGCTCCTGCGCCCAGATCGGCAAGAACTGCCACCTCTCCGGCGGCGTCGGGATCGGCGGCGTGCTGGAGCCGCTGCAGGCCGAGCCGGTGATCATCGAGGACGATTGCTTCATCGGCGCTCGCAGCGAGGTCGTCGAGGGTGTCGTCGTCGAGCAGGGCGCGGTCCTGGCGATGGGCACCTTCATCGGCGCCACGACGAAGATCGTCAACCGCGACACGGGCGACATCCACATGGGCCGCGTGCCGGCCTATTCGGTCGTTGTGCCCGGCTCGCTGCCGGGCCGGAAGCTGCCTGACGGCGGCCCCGGCCCCAACCTCTATTGCGCCGTCATCGTCAAGCAGGTCGACGCGCAGACCCGCGCCCGCACCTCGATCAACGAATTGCTGCGCGATTGATGCCTGGAGCTGCCCTATGTGGGTCTCTGCGAAGGCAGAGACCCTCTCTCCGCTTTATGCACGTAGCCGGATGGCTCCCTGCCTACGCAGGGACCGACAGCTGGCGAGCGATCGACTATGACCGCCAACACCGTCCCCATCGATCCGGTTGAGCTGGCCGCCGAGCTGATCCGGCGGCCGAGCGTCACCCCGGCCGACGCCGGCGCGCTCGATGTCGTCGCGGCGCGGTTGGAGCAGCTCGGCTTCGCCTGCCACCGCCTCACCTTCGACGACAAGGGGCCGGACGGCGACGCCGCGCCGATCGCCAACCTCTACGCCCGCTGGGGCGATGGCCAGCCGAATGTCTGCTTCGCCGGCCACACCGACGTCGTCCCGCCGGGGCCGGCCGAGGCGTGGTCGTTCGCGCCGTTTGCCGGCGAGACGCGCGACGGCGCGCTGTGCGGCCGCGGCGCGGTCGACATGAAGGGCGCGATCGCCGCCTTCATCGCCGCCGCCGAGCGGTTTCTCGCGGCGCGCGACGCCGGTTTCGCCGGCTCGATCAGCCTCCTGATCACCGGCGACGAGGAGGGCGTCGCGGTCAACGGCACCAAGAAGGTGCTAGACTGGCTGCGCGCCCGCGGCGAGGCGCTCGACGCCTGCGTCGTCGGCGAGCCGACCTCGGCCACTTCACTTGGCGACATGATCAAGATCGGCCGCCGCGGCAGCATGACCGGCCGGCTCCTCGTCAAGGGGGTGCAGGGCCACGTCGCCTATCCGCACCTCGCCGACAACGCGGCGCACCGGCTGGTGGCCCTGCTGCACGCGCTGACGGCGGCGCCGCTCGACGACGGCAACGCGCATTTCCAGCCCTCCAGCCTGCAGGTGACGACAATCGACATCGGCAACCCGGCGACCAACGTCGTGCCGGGGCTGGCCCGCGCAACCTTCAACATCCGCTTCAACGATCTGTGGAGCAGCGACCGTCTCAAGGCCTGGGTCGCCGACCGGCTTGCGGCGGTGGCCGGCGCCGATGAGCTGCGCTGGGAGGTCAGCGGCGAATCGTTCCTGGTGCCGCCCGGCCCTGTCAGCGACTGCCTCGCCGCTGCGATCGCCGCCGTCACCGGCCATGCCCCCGAGCTCAGCACGACTGGCGGCACCTCCGATGCGCGCTTTATCCAGGCATATTGCCCGGTGGCCGAATTCGGCCTCGTCGGCCAGACCATGCACAAGGCCGATGAGCGCGTCGAGATCGCCGACATCGGCCGGCTGACCGCCATCTACCAGACCTTCCTCGAACGCTTCTTCGCCGCCGCATGACCGTCCCGGCGTGGATCGAGGTGCAGCTGGCGGTCGGCGGCGCGCTGCGGCTGGCCTGCGGCGACCGCCGCGGCCTCGGGTCTTTCGACGCCTCGCTCGACGGGTTCTGGCGCTCGTTCCGCGCCGCGGTGATCTGCTACCCGCTTTACCTCGTGCTGTTGACGGCGCGCATCGGCGCCGCGAAATGGGAGCGCTCCGGCGTGCCGGTGGTGCTGCTCGTCGAGA
>JBLMXS010000158.1:0-16569 GCA_050257895.1 Thiohalocapsa sp. | reverse complement strand
GCACGCTCGACCTGACGATCTTTGTCCCGCGCGCCGAGATCGACCCGATCTATTTCGACCAGCCTTATTACCTGTATCCGGACGGGGCCGTCGCGGCCGAGGCGTTCGAGGTCATCGCCGCGGCAATGACGCATGCCGGCATGGCCGGTCTCGGACGCATCGCGATGAGCCGCCGCGAACGGATGGTGATGGTCGAGCCGCGCGGTGCCGGCCTCGTCACGATCACACTGCGCGCGGCGGCGGAGATCCGTGCCGCCGAGTTCCCGCCGCTGCCGGCGGAGCTCGATCCCGACATGGTGGCGACGGCGGAAGCTATCATCGCGCGGCGAACCGGGCATTTCGACCCGTCGACGTTCCGCGACCGCTACCAGGAGGCGCTGCGGGAGCTGATCGAGGCGAAGCTCAAAGGTCGCCGCATCGTCGTCAAGCCGCCGCCGCCGGCGCCGCCGGTCGTCGATCTGATGGCGGCGCTGAAGCGCAGCCTGGCGCAGGAAACCGCCGCCGCGCCGGCCCGCCGACGGCGCCACGCATCGGGCGCATCGGGCGACCGCCGGCAGGCCAACATGCTGCTGCCGATCGACGGTCAACATTCCGAAACAGCGGACGCCACCGCCGATCCGGCGCCGCGTCGCCGCCGTCGCGGCTAGGGTCCGGCCAGCCTCAGGGCTGCAGCCCGGGGGCGCCGGCCGGCACGTCGTAGAAGGCGAGCGTCAACGAGACGCTGGTGTAATACCCGATCAGCGTGATGACGTCGGTGATCCCGACATGCCCAAGCGCGGCCACGGCGCGGTCGTGCAAGCCCTGCGGGACCCAGCGCGCCCGCGTCAGGCAGACCGCCATCTCGTACACCATCTGCTCGCGCGCGTCGGCAAACGAGGTCGGGAGGCCGGCCAGCATCGCCTCGACCTTGTCGGCGGGCAGGCCGACCTCCTTGCCGCGCCGCTCATGCGCCGCGGTTGGGTAGGCCGAATGCCAGTGACTGTTGGTGATGATGACGGCGATCTCACGCTCGCGCTCGCTCAGCGAATATCCGCCCGGATGAAAATGCGCGCCGACCGGCCCGATCGCCTTCGCCAGCTTCGGGTTGTGCACCCAGATCTTGCGCGGTCCGCCGAGCGGGCCGCGCGTCTCGACCAGCGCGCGATAGCCCTCCTGCTGCTCCGGCGTCATCGCGTCGTAGGGGATTTCGGCATAGCGGCCGAAGGTCGGCGTCTCAGGCATCGTGCGTCTCCGTTTGCGCGTCTTGTTGACGTCGGACACATCGTAGCTCGTCATGCCCGGACTTGATCCGGGCATCCACGCGCCTGCCGCCTCGCCACTGGAGGTGGATGGCCGGGTCAAGCCCCGGCCATGACGAAAAGGGGTTCGAAGCTGGGCGGTATCAGTCGGCCGCGCCCGGCTTTGCGAAGACCGGCGTGTCGGTGCGGTCGACCAGCGCTTCCGGCCCCTCCGAGGGCAGGTTCTCGAGCCAATTGATGGCGCCGTCGATGTCGTTTTCCCACATCTCGCGTGGCAATTCGTAGAGGAACTCGACGCCGTAGCCGTTGGGGTCGTTGATGTAGACGCTGTGCGTGACACCGTGGTTGACGCGCCAGTTGAACTTGACGCCGCGGCTCTGCAGAAACGCCAGCTGCTGCAGCCACGCTTCGCGGCTCGGCATCGTCAGCGCGACATGGTTGATTGCGACGGTGCCGTCGCTCAGCACCCACTCAGCCGGCGGCGGCAGGTTCGGGCTCTCGACCAGCGCGACGTCGTGGTGCGTCAGCTGGCCGTCGTGGTTGCCGCTATAGAAGCGCATCTTCGGCATCTTCGGCCGGTCCGGCCGCGCGTGCAGCTCGCCGACCTGCGTTAGGCCGACGATCTCGGTCCAGAATTTGTGCGACTCTTCGATGTCGCGGACATTGAGCACGAGATGGTTGATGCCGGCCGGTGCAACTGCCTTGGCGGGCGGCGTCGGGGTGTCGGAAAGATTGGCCATCGTATCCTCCCTGTTGCGGTGATCGCTCTCGTACTCCCGCAGCGCGTCCGGCGCAACGTCACGCACCGCGGCGGGCGTAGACAAAAAATTCCTTATTGCCGGCCGGCCCCTGGATTGGGCTGTCGCCGATACCAACGACATGCCAGCCCGGTTGAGAGGCGATCCAACCGGCAACCCGCTCGCACACGGCACGGTGGACCGCCGGGTCGCGGACGACGCCGCCCTTGCCGACGTCTTTCGGGCCGGCCTCGAATTGCGGCTTGATTAGGGCGACGAGCGCCGCTTTTTCGGCTGCCAGCGTCAGCGGCGCTGGCAGCAGCGTGGCGAGCCCGATAAAGCTGGCGTCGCAGACGATCAGATCGACCGGCTCGGGGATCTGCGACCGCGACAGGTAACGGGCGTTCACGCCCTCGTGCACGACCACGCGCGGGTCCTGTCGCAGTTTCCACGCCAGCTGGCCACGGCCGACATCGACGGCATGCACCAGCGCCGCACCATGCGCCAGCAGCACGTCGGTGAACCCGCCGGTCGAGGCGCCGATGTCGAGCGCGGTGAGGCCGGCGACCGGAACGGCAAAATGCTCGATCGCGGCAACCAGTTTGAGGCCGCCGCGCGAGACCCAGGGGTGGTCGCGGCCGGCAACGGCGAGCGGCGCGTCGTCAGGGAGCGGCGTGCCCGCCTTGTCGATGCGCCTGCCGTCGACCGAGACGATACCGGCGAGGATCAGCGCCTGGGCTTTCGCCCGGCTTTCGGCGAGGCCCTGCTCGACGAGAAGCTGATCGGCCCGCCGCTTCGGCAAAGGCTCGCCTAGCGGCCGCGCTTGCCGATGCCGCGAGCGGCCCGGTCATCGACCGTGCGCGGCTCGACATCCTTGAACGGCGTCATGACAAAGCTGAGGAACCAGTAGCGCTGGCGGCGGAAGGCCATCGGCGCGTTGTACTCGCCGGCGCTGCTGAGCGGAAGATCGATCGAAGACGGCACGCGGGGGCTCCATCGATTGAGTGGCGCTAAAGCCTCGCCGCTATAGCCGATGACGGAGAGAATTTCACGAAAATTGTGGGTTAATCCGAGCATTAAGAATGTTTTCATCAGGCTGGATGGAGTACTGTCCCGGGTTGAGTGGCGATTAATAAAATATCAAGGTTAAGGATTTCCTAAGTAATACTGGCGCAGTGAGCATCAACACTGACTCGTCATGCTCGGGTTTGTCCCGGGCATCCACCGCAACCGGTGCGGCGCGACGTGGATGGTCGGGTCAAGCCCGGCCACGACGATCAACCACAGGTCGCGGATATTGCGTCGCTACAGTGAAATGCGCCTCACCCCGGGCGCGTGCCGAGCCCTCAGGCGCGGACGGGGATACCCTTTTCTTCGAGCAGCTGCTTCAGTTCGCCCGTCTCGAACATCTCGCGCACGATGTCGCAGCCGCCGACGAACTCGCCGTCGACATAGAGCTGCGGGATCGTCGGCCAGCTCGAATATTCCTTGATGCCCTGGCGCACCGAGCCGTCGGCCAGGACGTCGATGCCTTTGAACTTGACCCCGAGATGGCTAAGGATCTGCACCACCGCCGCCGAGAAGCCGCATTGCGGGAAGACCGGCGTGCCCTTCATGAAGAGCACGACCGGCGCCTCGCTGATCTGCTGGCGAATGCGGTCTTGTACGGCGCTGTCGATTGGCATTGTTCGTCCTCATCGGTCTGATGCTGCCTGCGGCAGCGGGATTTGGTGCTGCGGTGCCGCAGCGGCGCTTTCAATCCTCGGCCGGCACGCTGGTCTGCAGTGCGAGCGCGTGCAGTTCGCTGCCCATGCGCCCCTGCAATGCCTGGTAGACCAGCTGATGCTGCTGCACCCGGCTCTTTCCGCGGAAGGCGCGGGAGACGACATGCGCGGCATAATGATCGCCGTCGCCGCGCAGATCCTCGATCGAGACCCGCGCGTCGGGCAGGCTCTCCTTGATGAGCCGCTCGATCATCGCCGCATCCATCGCCATGCGTTGATCTCCCTGCCTCAGTTCCGGTTCATGTAGTGGGGCAGCCAAGCCTCGTGCGCGGCTTTCAGATCCGCGACCGATATGGCACCGGCTTCGGGGAGTGTCAACGCGCCGCCGTCGACCGTGCCGATGCGGGCGGCATCTACGGCGGCAGCCGCGGCCGCGGCGAGCAGCGCATCGGGATCGGCGGTCTCGACCAGGTAGCGCCCCTGGTCCTCGCCGAAGAGCCAGGCATTGCTTGTGTCCACCTGCGGTGGAACGTCGAGCGTGACGCCGCGGCGGCCGGCCATCGCCATCTCGGCGAGCGCGACGAGCAGGCCGCCATCGGCGGTGTCGTGGCAGGCGGCGACCAGGCCGCGCTCGATCATCGCCCGCACGAAATCGCCGTTGCGGCGCTCCGCGGCGAGATCGACCGGTGGCGGCGGGCCGTCCTCGCGCCCCTCGATCTCGCGCAGGTAGAGCGAGGCGCCGAGATGGCCGTGCGTTTCCCCGATCAGGACCAGCGCATTGCCGTCCGCCTTCAGCGCCAGGTCGACTGCGCGGCGCAAATCAGCGATCAGCCCGACGCCGCCGATCACCGGGGTCGGCAGGATCGCGCTGCCGCTCGTCTCGTTGTAGAGCGAGACATTGCCCGAGACGACCGGGTAGTCGAGCGCCAAGCACGCCGCGCGCATGCCTTCGACGGCGCCGGCGAACTCGCCCATGATTTCCGGCTTCTCAGGATTGCCGAAATTCATGTTGTCGGTCAGAGCCAAGGGCAGGGCGCCGACCGCGGTCAGGTTGCGCCAGCTTTCCGCCACCGCCTGCATGCCGCCCTTGATCGGGTCGGCGCGGCAGTAGCGGGGCGTCGAGTCGGTCTTCAGCGCCAGCGCCTTGCCCCTCTCGTTGACACGGATGACCGCCGCATCGCCGCCGGGCCGCTGCACCGTGTTGCCCTGGACGAGATGGTCGTACTGCTCCCAGACCCAGCGCTTCGAGGCGAGGTCGGGACAGGCGAGCAGCCGTCGCAGGCACGCAAACGGGTCGCGCGCCGGCAGCGACGACGGGTCGACCGAGGGCGGCGCCGCGCGCCGCTGCCAGGGACGCTCGTAGAGCGGCGCCTCGGTGACCAGCGGGCCGACCGGGATGTCGGCGGCGCACTCGCCGTGCATGCGTAAGACAAGCCGGCCACTCTCGGTGACCCGGCCGATCACCGAGAAATCGAGGTCCCATTTGTCGAAGACGCGGCGGGCCTCGGCCTCGCTGCCGGGAGCGAGGATCATCAGCATCCGCTCCTGGCTCTCGCTGAGCATGATCTCGTAGGGTGTCATGCCGGCTTCGCGCACCGGGACCTTGTCGAGGTCGAGCTCGATGCCGAGCCCGCCCTTGCCGGCCATCTCGACCGCAGACGAGGTGAGCCCGGCGGCGCCCATGTCCTGGATCGCGACGATCGCGTCCCCCGCCATCAGTTCGAGGCACGCCTCGATCAGCAATTTCTCGGTGAACGGGTCGCCGACCTGCACGGTCGGGCGCTTCTCGTCAAGCCCGCCTGGGGCGTTTTCAGCAAACTCGGCCGAGGCCATCGTCGCGCCGTGGATGCCGTCGCGGCCGGTCTTGGCGCCGACATAGATGACGAGGTTCCCCGGCCCGGCCGCCGCCGAATAGAAGATATGGTCTGTGCGGGCCAGCCCGACGCACATCGCGTTGACCAGGATGTTGCCGTTATAGGCGGCGTGGAACTGGCACTCGCCGCCGACCGTCGGCACGCCGACGCAATTGCCGTAGCCGCCGATCCCGGCGACGACGCCGGCCACGAGGTGCCGCGTCTTCGGGTGGTCGGGGCTGCCGAAGCGCAGCGAATTGAGCAGCGCAACCGGCCGCGCCCCCATCGTGAAGACATCGCGCAGGATGCCGCCGACGCCGGTTGCCGCGCCCTGGTACGGCTCGATGAACGAAGGATGGTTGTGGCTCTCGATCTTGAAGACGACCGCCTCGCCGTCGCCGATGTCGACGATCCCGGCATTCTCGCCCGGGCCGCAGATGACTCGCGCGCTGCTCGTCGGCAAACGGCGCAGCCACACCTTCGAGGATTTGTAGGAGCAATGCTCGCTCCACATCGCCGCAACGATGCCGAGCTCGGTCAGGTTCGGCGTGCGGCCGAGGATCTGGCAGGCGCGGGCGAATTCCTCGCCGCTGAGCCCCATCTCGGCCGCCACCTCGGCGGTGATGTTGCTACCCGCGATCAAGGCTTGCCAACATTGCTATGGTGAGCGTTCAATCCTGCCTCCCCAGCCGCTCAAGTCCCTCGTAATCCTTCAATGCCGACAGCAGGATCTACGGATTCCGAAATCGCAGAAGCTCCGATGCTGGAGGCAGTGTTCGGCTATTACGGAACGGACAAGGTCGCATATGCAACAGCGTACGAGGTCCTCTTGCGACCGCGACGGCACCGGGTAACCACTGTTCTCGAAATCGGGATCGGGACGCTGATTCCAACTGCCAGCTCGAACATGGTCGGGTGGGCGGCTCGGCATTACCAACCGGGCGGCTCATTGCGGGCGTGGCGGGACTATTTCCCCGCCGCGCGGGTCATCGGGATCGACGTCCAGCCGGATACGCAGTTCACCGAAGAGAGGATCAGCACCTATCTGTGCGACTCGACTGACCAGGCGGCGGTCGGGCGGCTTGTGCGGCAGCTTGGCCTGCACGATGTCGACCTCATCGTTGATGACGGCTCGCACCTGGCGCGCGATCAGCTCTCGACCCTGCGAAACCTGTTCCACCTCCTGGCCCCCGACGGGCTTTACGTCATCGAGGACGTGGTCGGGAACGACATCTTCAAACTGAAGGATGAAATTCTGCGGACCGTGGGAAATTCGGTCCTGCTGTCGGCCGGCGTGGAGTTCAACCCGATCTTTATTCAGAAGGTCGTTTGAGCAAACTCCCGTACGGGTCATTGCAGCGCGCCGAGGAGGCCGGTGAAGAAGGCGAGGCCGTCGGTACCGCCGAGGAGCGGGTCGGTGGCGTTCTCGGGGTGAGGCATCAGACCGAGCACGGTGCGCCCCTGGTTGAAGATGCCGGCGATGGCGCGCGCCGAGCCGTTGAAATTGTCATCGTCGCCGAGCTCGCCCGACGCGCCGCAATAGCGGAATGCCACCAGTCCTTCGTCCTCGAGCCGGTCGAGCGTCGCGTGGTCGGCGGTGTAGCTGCCGTCGTGGTGCGCGACCGGCACGCGGATCGTCTGCCCGGCCTCGTAGCCGCAGGTGAAGATCGTCTGATTGTTCTCGACGCGCAGATGCACGTCGCGGCAGACGAAATTGAGCGAGCGGTTGGGTAGCAAGGCGCCGGGCAGCATCCCCGCTTCGGTCAGGATCTGGAAGCCGTTGCAGATGCCGAGCACCGGCGTGCCGCGCTCGGCGCGCGCCTTCACGTCGCGCATCGCGGGCGAGTGCGCCGCCATGGCGCCGCAGCGCAGGTAATCGCCGTAGGCGAAGCCGCCGGGCAGGATGATCAGATCCGCGGCGGGCAACTCGGCGTCGCGATGCCAGATTCGGACGGGCTCCTGCCCGGTGGCGCGTTTCCAGGCGAGGCACACATCGTGCTCGCGGTTGGAGCCCGGGAAGATGATGACGACGGCTTTCATGAGCCTTTCGGGGGCTTGCGCAGGGGGCTCTCATCGGCACCGGCCGCGCCGCTGCGACAGGACGGCGGGACGAGCCTCACATACGCCGCGCCGCCGGCCGGTTCAAGACGCCGCCAGCGCCGAGCCAACCGCGCGGCGACGCTATTTCGGCGCGATCAGGACGATGCCGCTCGCCGCGCTCAGAAAGAACAGCGCATGCGGGCTGAACGCGGGGTTCAGCACGCTGATCCATAGGAAGAATACGCCGAGGCTTCCCAGCAGCGTCGAGCACGCCGTCAACGCACCGCGTATCAACGTCGTACCCAACATCCCCTGGCCCCGCTGCGCTCTGTCCCAAGTGCGGGTAATACGTCACGCTATCGATGGGAATTCCATTGGATACGTAGTTAATTGTCGTGTTCCGGCGAGGTTTTGTCGCAGGCGCCGGGAACCATCACGACACTGCGCAGCTGGCCGGCTGCGAGGGGTGGGCGGAGACCGGCTCGGGCAGGTCGAACGGCACGCCCTCGCCGCTGTCGCCGCCCTCGATATGGACGCCGGACATCGCCGGTGGCTGGCCGGGGTCGTCGCCGGCGCGGATCGTGCCGCCGGTCACCCTCTCGCCGCGCTCCGGCCACAGGAAGCGGAAATCCGTCAGCTCACGGCCGCTCCCGGCGCTGACGTAGATCGCCCTCGAAAGGCGAAAGCTGTGGCCGCTGATCCGCACCCCGACCGGCTTGCCGGTGGTCGCCCAGACAGCGTCGGCGCCTTTGAGCCAGGCGCTCAACGCCGCGGTGTCGTCGTGCCTGCCGTCGCCCCACGGGATCACTTCGGCCTTGACGCAATCTTGCGACGAGGCCGCGCGCGCCGCGATCGGATGACCGCTCGGCGCCGTCATTGCGAGGAGCGCAGCGACGACGCCCGCGCGTCGGCCAAGCGGCAGACGCCGGTCGAGACTGCGTCGCTGCGCTCGCGATGACCTGGCCAACGGCGTGCTCTATTCGATCTCGATCGCGTAGGTCTCGATCACCGGGTTGGCGAGCAGCTGCCGGCACATCTCCTCGACCCGGGCGCGCGCCACGGCCGGGTCGGTCTCCGCCAGTTCAAGCAAGATCAGCTTTCCCTGGCGGACCTCGCCGATCCCGCCAAAGCCAAGTGAATGCAGCGCATTGCCGATCGCCTTGCCCTGCGGATCGAGGACCCCCGGCTTGAGGCTGACATGCACCCGCGCCTTCATCCGATCACCGCCTCCTACTGCATGCTCCTCGGCGCCGGGAAGTCGCTTGGCCCCGCCTCCGGCAGGATGCCGAGGCGGCGCGCCACCTCCTGGTAGCCTTCCTCGACGCGCCCGAGATTCTCGCGAAACCGGTCCTTGTCCATCTTCTCGTTGGTGCGGGCGTCCCACAACCGGCAGTTGTCCGGGCTGATCTCGTCGGCGATGACGATGCGGCTGTCCTCTTCGCCGTGCAGCCGCCCAAATTCGAGCTTGAAATCGACCAGGCGGATGTTCACCGCGAGGAAGTAACCGCTCAGGAAATCATTGACCCGCAGCGCGATCTGCATGATCTCGTCGAGCTCGCGGACGCTCGCCCACCCGAACGCGGTGATGTGCTCCTCGGCGACCAGCGGGTCTCCGAGCGCTTCGTTCTTGTAATAATATTCGACGATCGAGCGCGGCAGGACGGTGCCTTCAGCCAGCCCGAGGCGCTGCGACAGGCGGCCAGCCGCGATATTGCGCACCATGACCTCGAGTGGAATGATCTCGGCCTCGCGCACCAGCTGCTCGCGCATGTTCAGCCGCCGCACGAGATGCGTCGGAATGCCGATGTCGGCGAGCCTTAGCATCAGGAATTCGCTGATGCGATTGTTGATCACACCCTTGCCGACAATCGTCCCGCGCTTCTGGTTGTCGAAGGCGCTGACATCATCCTTGAAATGCTGCACGAGCGTGCCTGGTTCGGGGCCCTGGAACAGGACCTTGCCCTTGCCTTCGTAAATCTGTCGGCGCGGCGCCATCTCTGTCTCAACTCGCAGAAAGCCTGCCCAATATGGCCCCGCTGATAGGGCATTGTTGTGGCGCGAGCAAGCTTCTACCCGCTGAAGTTGCGCCAAGGCGAGGCCATCGGCTGCCATGCCGCAAAGCGGAACACTGGCCGGCGCTCGGGCGAGGCCACCGCCGGCAAGGCGATCAGCGCGCTCGACACGGTGCCGTAGCCGCGTTCGGTGAGAAAGCGCAAGGCCGCCTCCGGCGGCGCTCCGGACGGGGCGCTGTCGTCGCCGAGGATGTCCTGCCAGGCGTTCCATTCGTCGGCGTCCGGGTCGGGTGGCGCCGCCGCCGCGAAGCGTGGCCGGGCGAAGGCGAGGCGCGGCGTCGCCAGTTCGTCGAGCTCGCCGGCGGCGATCAGCGACAGCCCCTCCTCGATCGGGCGGGTGGCGATGCGGCCTCTGCCGTCATGGCGCAGCCAGAACGCGTCGCGGTTGTCCGCGACGATCAGGTTGAAACTGCGATAGGCGGCGGGATCGAGGTCGCCGAGCGCCGCGGCGGCGGCAACCGCATCGGCATGGTCGAGCGCCTCGAGCACCAATTCCCCGCGCGAGCGCAGCCCCGCGGCGGGCCCGAGGGAGCCGGTGCGGTTCAACACCGCGGCGGCGACGCCCCAGTCGTTGAGGCCGAGCCAGGAGCCGCCGGCCAGCAGGTCGAGGCCGGCGACGACTTCGGCGCGGTCGGGCCAATGCCGTCCCGGCGGCTGCGCCGGGCGCTCGATCATCTCGTCGCGGTTGGCGGCGATGATCACGGGCCAGTCATGCTCCGGCCGGCGCAGGATCACGAGGGTGCACATTCTGGTCCTTGCTCGGCCACGTCTTCGCCCGGTTGCGCCGGGGCTGTGATATGGTCCTGCGATAGGGCCAACGCTACAGGCGCCAACGCCACAGGCAACGGCCGCAGGCGGACGGCCAAACCGCAACGGGACGACGGAGCCGGCATAAGATGGACAGCTTCAGCGAACGCGAAAAGGATTTCGAGGCGCGCTTCAGGCACGACCAGGAACTGCAGTTCAAGGTGAAGGCGCGGCGCAACCGCATGCTCGGCCTGTGGGCGGCCGAACGGATGGGGCTGAAGGGCGACGCCGCCGACGCCTACGCCCGCGAGGTCGTCGACGCCGAATTTCATGGCGGCGACCGCCATGTGGTCGAGAAGGTCTGCGCCGACCTCAACGGCAAAGGGCAGAGCTGCACGCCGGCGCAGGTCCAGTTCGAGCTCGACCACCTGTTCGAGCGCGCCAAGCAGCAGATCATGCAGGAGTGACCGGCGGCCTCCGCAGCGGCCGAACGGGCGGTGACGCCTCCTGTCTCTCCCGCTTCAATCACTGCTTTAGGATCCGATAGACCGCAAAAACGCTGCCCGAAGCCAGCGGGAGCAATTGCTTTAGCTGGGGTTTCGGCCTGTCTCCGAAATCGATCCACAGCACGTAATCGAAGTTGTGCGGCCAATCGCGCCAGTACAGCGGGTGATGGTAGAGATCATAGGCGACGGGCGACTGCAGTGACCGCGGGTCGGCACTTTTGACCAGTTCCTCGGGCGTTACCGGCATCCCCCAGCTGGACATCGCACGGTTTCGCGGCGTCACGTCGAGCGGCGTCGCATCGGTGAACAGATACGGGAAGAACGCCGCGCGATCGATGACGGCGAGCGCCCCCATGTGCCAGAAGATGTTTGGTTGAACGGTGGCAAATGCGCTCGGCACCCCTGGTATCGCGCGCTTGTCGTCAGGGATTGCGCCTTCGACGATCAGCAACCGCGCCCCCGGCGCGATGACGCCGGAGGCGGCCCGGAACTCGTTGAACCAGCGATCGTACACCTGCCAGCTCGCGGAGACGGTCCACACCCGCAGACCGAAGAGGACCAGTGCCGAGACGCCGAGCAACCCGGCGAGCCATTGCCGGCGGACCGAGAATTGTGTCGCGGCAAGTATCACCAGCGGCAATACCGACGGCAACCTGATGTCGGCAAGCGCGCTACCGTTGGCAAAGTACGGCATTAGCAGCGCAGCCGCGACCATCGCCGCCAGCGGCAGTCGCATTTCCGGCACGAGCTTCAGCGCACCGCGCCTTGCCGCCAACAGCAAAAAAACGGCGGCGGCAAGCCATAGGCCGCGGTCGAGCACGGCGAGCGTCGACCCGAACGTCACCGGCGCGAACAGGGCGTAAACCTTGCGCCCCAGATCGCCGTACTCGGTGTGAATGGACGGCAACTTCCCCCGGCTCAAATACCAGAGCACCAAGCCGGGGATGAATTGCAGGCAGACCACCGCGACGGATGCCAGGCCCTTGAGCGGCAGCCGTCCGTCTTTGAGAGCGCGGCCGAACTCGTATGACACCACCGACAAACCGTAGAGGCCGAAGGCGAACAGGTGCAGCAGCCACAAGACCGCGCTCGCTGCGGCAAACACCAGGAGGCGCGGACCGATTGGCCAGCGCCGGCTGGCAATCCAACCGCTGAACAAGAAGAAATAGACGCCGATGGCGAACAGGCAGCTGACAAAACCCCAAAACATCGCCGCGTTGTAGATGAACAGCACCGACCATATCGGCCACACGGCAAACCGCCCGTGCAGCACGCGGTGCAGAACCATCGTCCCGGCAATCAGACCGAGCATGGTCAGCGCGATGAAAACGCGACCGGCCAGTTCGACCGGCATCGCCGCCGACAGAGCCAAAACCCCAAAATCGATCGCGAGGTCGGGAACAAGCTTCCAATGCACGACGTAGTTGCGCGCCAGCTCGGGGATTTCGGCGCGGTGCACGAGGATCCACAGGCGGGCGAGGTGATTCGGATAGTCGATTAGCGGCGGCACCGCCGCACAGAGCAGCGGCAACAGCGTCACTACGCCGAGCAACCCGCAGAAGCCGAGGCTCAGAAAGCGCCCCGCCTCGGCACCGCCCAGTGGCATCCGCGGGTGGACGGATTGGCTACCTGTCTCGGCGCGGGAATGCGGCATCGCAATTACGGTCTGGCCGGGCCTGATGCGGTCGAGATGGACGCCGGATGCGACGCATCGCTGGTGCGAGAGCCGCCGCAGATCCGGCATTTTGCCGCCGTCGCCAGCAGCTTCATCTTACCTTAACCATGCCCTCGGCATCATGATAACCTCAGTTGCAGGCATCGCCCGAAGCAACCGATCAGCAAAGGTCAAGATCTGTCGAGCGTGGTCGAGAACGGGTGGCGCCTGATGTACCAATACGACACTGATTTTTACGGCTACCTCGCCTCGTTCGCGGTGCGTTCGGCGAAGCGTGTCGTGCCGCACCTGACACGGGTGTTGCCGGTCGGCAGCGTCGTCGATTTCGGCTGCGGCCAGGGCGCCTGGCTCAGCGTGTGGCACAAGGCCGGCGCCGAAATTGCCGGGGTGGACGGGGCCTATGTCGAGCGCAGCGCGCTGCTGATCGACTCGGCGTCGTTTCGCGCCGCCGACCTCGCCGAGCCGATCGACCTCGGGCGGTGCTTCGATCTGGTGCAAAGCCTCGAAGTCGCCGAGCACCTGCCGGCGGCGCGGGCGCGGCAGTTCGTCGAGACGCTGACGGCGCATGGACCGTGCGTGCTGTTCTCGGCAGCGCCGCCGGGCCAGGGCGGCGAGCATCACGTCAACGAGCAGCCGCCGGAATACTGGCGGCGGCTGTTCCGCGAGCGAGGCTTCGCGGCGGTCGACTATCTGCGACCGCTGATCTGCGGCGATGCCGCCGTCAAACCGTGGTACCGTTTTAACACGCTCCTCTACATCGCCGAGGATCACCTCGCCGCGATGCCGACGGCGCTGCGCGAGCGACGGGTGGCGGACGGCGTCGCGCTGGCCGATTACCGGCCGCTGGCCTGCCGGCTGCGCCAGGCGGCGCTGCGGCACCTGCCGGTTGCCGCGGTGACGCGGCTGTCGCGGCTGCGGGCGTCGCTCGCGACGCGCAAGGCGGCCGTCATCTCGTAGTCGGATGGAAAGCGCGCTGTGCCGCTTCCGGAGCGGCGGGTTCTCAAGCCCGGGGCGCATCTGCTGCTGACCGTGCCGGCCTGCAAGGCGCTGTGGGGATTGCAGGACGAGGTCAGCCATCACAGCGGCGCTACCGGCTGCCGCTGCTCCTCACCGAGGCCGAGCTCAACGCGCCCTGGATCAACCGCGGCCTTGCGGCGGTGGTCCGCCTCGACGTGAACACCGCGCGTCGGCTGCGCATGCCGTTCGGAGTCTCAGCCTCCGTTGCGACCCTGCGTTGAACCCCGAACCTAGTCCGCGCGTCACGCGCTTGGCGCCAAGCATTCACCATCCGCGCCAGGGCGAGCGGCGGGTTTTCGAGATGGTGGATGACGCCGATCGAAAAGACGATGTCGAAGCGGCCCTCGAACGGCAGCTCGAAGGCGCTCGCCCGCAGCACCTCGACGCGCTCGAATGCGGCGAGATTGCGCCGCGCCTGCGCCAGCGAGCGCTCGTCGATGTCGACGGCGCAGCCTTCGCGCGCGCCATAACGCATCGGCCACACGCTGTTGCGGCCCATGCCGCAGCCGACATCGAGAAAGCTCTTACCCTGCCAATCCTCCGGCGCCAGATGCACGGTCCAGCGGCGGAACTGCTCTTCGTATTGCGGCAGCAGACCCGCATAGGCGTTCCATTCGTAACCGAAACGCTCGGGCGATCCGGCGAGATCAAGCTTGTCGAGTTCCGCCATGTCAGATCCGGGCAGGGCAACTCACGTCACGCCACGCGGGCCTGCGGCAGGGCGGCGCGGCGGGCGAGGACGATCTTCTCGGCGACGCCGCCGAGGAAATGCGGCGCCGAGCCGCCTGCGGCGATCAGATCGAGAAAGGCGTCGGGCTCGCTGATGCGCACCGAGCCGAGGACATCGGCGCCACGCGCCAGGAACGCATCGGGCAGCATGCCGACGGTTGGGCCGACGATCGTCACGCGCGTCTGCGGCCGCGCCAGAGAAAGCAGGTCTTCCAGCGTATCGGTCAGCAGCGTCGAGCCGGTGACCAGCAGCACATCGGCCTCGCGCACCACCGAGGGCGCCGCCTCGGCGGGCCGGTAGAACGGCAGTTCCTCCGGCTTCAGCATCGCAGGGCTGCATTCGAGCACGAGGTAGGGAAGCTGCCGGCGCTTCAGCTCCTTGAGGAACGGGATGAAGGCCCCGACCAGCACGACCCGCTCGCCGGGGGCGATGGCGGTGGCGGCAAAGGCGTCGGCCCCGGACAAGAGCGCGACCTCGGGCGACGGCTGGCGCCGCCAGCACAGATCGGCCAGCGCATTCAACGTCGCGATGCCGACAGCGCGCGCCAGCCCGTTCGGCGACAGCGCCTCGCGCATCACCTCGCCGGCCGGCCTGCCGGCAAGGCGGCGGAAGGCGACGCGCTCGGTGGCGATCGGACAGCAGATGTCGCCGGGGACGGCATCGCGCGGCGTCGCGCAGGTGCCGGCAGCGACGAGGCCGGGGCCGGCGTCGACCTTGACGCCGGTGAAGAACAGCCCGACCACCGCGCGCTCGACGATCACGCCGGCAAGCGCGTCGCTGAGAATGTCCGTGACGCGGTCGATCGTCTCGTTCAGGATGCCGCCGCGGACCTCGGCTCCCGGGCCGGCGCTGGGGTTGCTGGCGCTGGACATGAGCCCCCTTACCTTTCCGGTTCGTCCCTTCTCTCGCAACGGATACAGCACAACCGCGTTGCCATGAAATTAATCCATGTCGGCGCCGCAGCCGCGGCGCTCGCGCTTGTCTTTCTCTTTCTCACCGCGCCGTCGCATATGGCCATTGGAGCACCGAAGATGACCGAACTCGCAGACGGCCTCAAATACACCGACACGACCGTAGGCACCGGCGCCGAGGCGACGCCCGGCCACAAGGTCAGCGTCCATTACACCGGCTGGCTCTACAACAACAGCCAGAAAGGCGCCAAATTCGACAGCTCGGTCGACCGCGGCGAGCCGTTCCAGTTCACCCTCGGCGCGCATCAGGTGATCCGCGGCTGGGACGAAGGGGTCGCCGGCATGAAGGTCGGCGGGAAGCGGACGCTGATTATCCCGCCCGACCTCGCCTACGGCGCGCGCGGCGCCGGCGGCGTCATCCCGCCCAATGCGACGCTGATGTTCGACGTCGAACTGCTCAAGGTCGACTAGGACGGGGCGTCCGACCGGCGACAGCCAACGGTTGTCCAGTCCTGTGCGACGCACCTGAAGCTGCAGGCGACTAACAGGTGAACTCGCGGTATGGCTGCAGCGACATGCCGTCGCTGCGGCTGCGCTCCCTTTCCGCGCGCACGATCCTCTCATCGTCCTCGTTTATCACCGAAATCCGACCATTTTCGGGATCATGCCGCGTCGCAACCGACGGTAGTCGACCGGAAACGGACGCTGAGCCGTCAGTCTCGGACCAGAGTGAGCAGAGCCTGCATCACGACGCCGTCTGGCCGGGCCAGCGTTTCGAGGATCGTGAAATCGTCGGCCCTGTCGATTGGTAGCAGATCCCCCGGCGGTCCGCGCTCGACCCACGCCTGGGCGTCGTCAACCGACTGGCGGCAGAGCGCGGAATGAATTGTCGATCGGCACGCATTGATGCTCGGCATCGAGCCGCCTGCGCTACCCGAACAGGTCGGCAGCGCGCCGCAGCACGATCCGGGCGTCGCCGACGCGGCGCGTCATGCCGATCTTGTCGAGATATTCCAAGACCTCGATCGCCAGGTTGCGGCCGATCCCCGAGCGGTCCTTGAACGCGGCGGCGGTAAAGCCGTGCTCCGGCGCTTCGTCGGCCAGAGCCGCGGCGATCTCGGCCAGTCGGGCAATCGTCTCGGGCAGGAAGAAGCGGTTCGGCGCGACCGGCGCCACCCGGCCGAACCGCTCGACGCGTTTCAGGAAGCGGGTGACGCGCTCCGGCTCGAGGCCGAGGGCGCCGGCCAGCTCGCGCACCCGCGGCGGCCGGAGTTCTCCCCCTTCGAGCAGCGGCCGTACCTGCTGCCACAGTCGCTCGT
>JBLMXS010000157.1:0-5315 GCA_050257895.1 Thiohalocapsa sp. | reverse complement strand
CAGCCGGTCCGGGATCGGTTCGTCGATGACGTGGTCGTAGATCGCGTGCAGCAGGTCTTCGCCGTCGGTCTTGCCGGCGAGGAAGGCGCGGATCTCGCCGTCCACCGAGTGACGCGACACTGTCGGCTGCGGCTCCACCGGACAACATTTTACGGCGAGATACATGGGAAACTCTTTCTCCTGCAGGTCGAGGCGTTGAATTGTCACATTCACGGTCCGGTGCGCTTGCTCTGACGACGTCCGGTGTCTCGCTGATGACAAAACGCCAACAGTTTGTAACACGGGATCATCCCATGCTGATATGCAAATCAGCCATGCAAATGCGTATGCCACATCCACCTGCCGTGCAGTCTCCTCCAGCCAGTTTGCCGATTCCTTAAGAAGGTCGGCCATTCGCGAATAAACCGGCGCCGCAGCGGTCGCGGAATGCAGTATCATCGGCGCCGCCGCAGCATCGAGAGGGACGGCGGGATGGGCGAGAGCAGCGACAGGGCACCGCTTTTTGACGCCTTCGCGGCGCGCGCGTCGGCGATCGCCGAGGCCTGCACGCGGTGCGGCGACTGTTTCCGCGCCTGCCCGATGACCGGGCCGGCAGGGATCGGCGACGCCGACCCCGGCGCGACAGCCGGCGGCGTCGTCGACCTGATCACCGGCGGCGCAGGCAACGACGCGGCGATCCGCTGGGGCGAGGTGTGCAGCGGCAGCGGCAACTGCATCCCAGCCTGCCATCACGGCATCAACCCGCGCTTCATGGTGCAGCTGGCGCGCGGCTTCGCGCGGCGCAACGCCGGCACCACTCCGCTCGCGACGCGCTGGCGCACGGGGTTCCAGACGATGAGCCGCGGCGTGCGCGTGCTGTCGCGGCTGCAATTGCCGCCCGAGACATTGGCCCGCTTCGCGCCGGCACGGTCGCCGCGCAGGCGCCCGCCTGAAGTCGTCTTCTACACCGGGTGCAACGTCCTCAAGACGCCGCATATCGCGCTCCTCTGCCTCGACATCCTCGACCTGCTGGGGATCGACTACGAGGTCATGGGCGGCGTCGGCCAGTGCTGCGGCGTCTACCAGTACCGCGCCGGCGATTTCGCCACCAACAACAAGGTCGCCTACGCGACGATCGACGGGCTTGCGGCGGCCGGCGCCTCGACCGTGCTGTCGTGGTGCCCGTCGTGCCAGATCTCGATCGGCGAGGTGTCGCTGCCGAATTACGAATTGCAGTTCAGCCAGAAGCCGTTCGACCTCAACCCGTTCCTCACATTTCTCGCCAGCCACGCCGACCGCCTGGCCGGCATGATGAAGCGCCGCGTTGCGAAGCGCATCGCATTGCACGAGCGGCCGGTCTTCCCCGAGGTTATCGGCGCGGTCAAGCAGCTACTGTCGATCATCCCCGGCGCCGAACTCGTCGAGATCGACGTGCCGCGCGTCGGAACGCAGGCCAACAGCTTGACGCAGCTGCCCAAATTCAAGCAGGAGCTGGTTCGCCGCGAGCTCGCCGCGGTCGCCGATGCCGGCGTGACGACGCTGGCGACGATCTACCACGCCTGCCACCGCGAGATCTGCGATGCCGGCGACGGCCGCAGCTTCGAGGTCGTCAACTTCATGGAATTGCTCGGCGAGGGGCTCGGCCTCGACAGCGAAGACCTCTACAAGCGCTTGAAGCTGATCGGCGAGCTCGACGAGATCATCGTCGAGACGGCGCCGCTGATCGAGGCCCACCACCTCGACCTCGACACGGTGCGCGACGCGCTGCTGGCGGAATTCGGCGGCGGGGCGGCAGCGCCGGCGCGCTAGCGAGGCTTCGGACCGCCGGTCTCTGGCCGGGATGCCGGCGGGACGCCGGCGGTCCACCAGGAGCGCGGCGTGCGAAGGGACAACGGCCGGTTGCCTAACCGGGCCTCATCTGGCAGGTTGCCGCCGGCCCTATCGCATTGTCGCGAGCGGGTCTTTCCCTGTTGCTGCCTGCTGCGAAGGAACCTGATTGATGGCGCCGGCATATATTTTCGTCATTGTTTGCGGCCTGCTCGCGCTGGCGTACGGCATCGTGACCAGCCGCCGCGTGCTGGCGGCCAACGCCGGCAGCGCCCGCATGCAGGAGATCTCGGGCGCCGTGCAGCTCGGCGCCAGCGCCTATCTCAACCGGCAATATCGCACGATCGCGATCGTCGGCCTTGTCATTCTGGTCATCCTCGGGATCAGCCTCGGCTTCTGGGTGGCGCTCGGCTATCTGATCGGCGCGGTGCTGTCCGGGGCGGCCGGCTATGTCGGCATGAACATCTCGGTGCGCTCTAACGTGCGCACGGCGCAGGCGGCGCGCAGCGGGCTCGGTGCCGGGCTCGACATCGCCTTCCGGGCTGGCGCCGTCACCGGCATGCTGGTCGTCGGCCTCGGCCTGCTCGGCGCCGGCTGCTATTATTTCATCCTGCGCGGCGTCTTCACCGGCGACGACTTGCGCCCGGTGCTGGAGCCGATGGTGGCGCTCGGCTTCGGCGCCTCCTTGATCTCGATCTTCGCGCGGCTCGGCGGCGGCATCTTTACGAAGGGCGCCGATGTCGGCGCCGACCTCGTCGGCAAGGTCGAAGCCGGCATCCCCGAGGACGACCCGCGCAACCCCGCCGTCATCGCCGACAATGTCGGCGACAATGTCGGCGACTGCGCGGGCATGGCGGCCGATTTGTTTGAGACCTACGTCGTGACGATCGTCGCGACGATGCTGCTGGCCGGCATCTTTTTCGCGCCGCCGCTGCGGGACAACATGCTGGTGCTGCCGCTGGCGATCGGCGCCGCCTGCATAATCGCCTCGGTGATCGGCACGTTCTTCGTCAAGCTTGGCCCCGACAACGGCATCATGCGGGCGCTCTACAAGGGTCTCATCGCCACCGGCATCCTGTCCGTCGTCGCGATCGCCGTCATCGTATGGTGGCTGATCGGCTTCACGGCGCCGCTGGCGATGGTGCCGACCGGCTCGATCACCGGCCTCAGCCTCTTCTTCTGCGCCATTGTTGGCCTCCTGGTGACGGGCTTCATCGTCTGGATCACCGAGTACTACACCGCCACCGAGTACCGGCCGGTGCGCAGCATCGCGCTGTCGTCGACGACCGGGCACGGCACCAACGTGATCCAGGGCTTGGCCGTGTCGATGGAGGCGACGGCGCTGCCGGTCGTCGTGATCTGTGTCGGCATCGTCGTCTCGTACCTCTTGGCGGGCCTCTTCGGCATCGCGATCGCGGCGACCACGATGCTCGCTTTGGCCGGCATGATCGTGGCGCTCGACGCCTACGGCCCGGTCACCGACAACGCCGGCGGCATTGCCGAGATGGCCGATCTGCCGAGCGACGTGCGCCGCACCACCGATGCGCTCGACGCGGTCGGCAACACGACAAAGGCGGTGACCAAGGGCTACGCGATCGGGTCGGCGGCGCTCGCCTCGCTGGTGCTGTTCGCCGCCTACACCGAAGACCTGCATCACTATTTCCCGAAGCTCACGGTCAATTTCGCGCTGCAGGATCCGTTCGTCGTGATCGGCCTCTTCATCGGCGGCCTGTTGCCCTATTTGTTCGGCTCGCTCGGCATGCAGGCAGTCGGCCGCTCGGCCGGCGCCATCGTCGTCGAGGTGCGCCGCCAGTTCCGCGAGATTCCCGGCATCATGGAAGGCACCGCCAAACCCGAATACGGCCTCGCCGTCGACATGCTGACGAGGGCGGCGATCCGCGAGATGATCATCCCGTCGCTGTTGCCGGTGCTGGCGCCGATCGTCCTGTGGGGCGTCGTCTCGGCGATCGCCGGACGCGCCGCCGGCTTTGCGGCGCTGGGGGCGATGCTGCTCGGCACAATCGTCACCGGCCTGTTTGTCGCGATCTCGATGACCTCGGGCGGCGGCGCCTGGGACAACGCCAAGAAATACATCGAGGAAGGCCACCACGGCGGCAAGGGCTCGGAGGCGCACATGGCGGCGGTCACCGGCGACACGGTCGGCGACCCCTACAAGGACACCGCCGGCCCCGCCGTCAACCCGATGATCAAAATCACCAACATCGTCGCGCTGTTGCTGCTGGCGATCCTGGGACATTGGATCGCGCACTGATCGCAAACGCCTTTCCTATCCGTCATGGCCGGGCCTGACCCGGCCATCCACGAGAGGCGGCACCACGTGGATCCCCGGGTCAAGCCAGGTCAAGCCCGGGGATGACGATCATGGTGGTGCTGGCCCAGCCCCTCTACGTCGCGGGCTTGCTTGCGGCGTCGCGGGCCGGGGGGCCGTAGAGCTGCGCCGCCCGGTGCTCGAAGGCGGCGACCATGCGCCGCACCGCCTCTCCGAACAGCACCTCGATCACGCGCTGCAGCAGGCGCGACTTGAATTCGAAATCGACAAAGAAATCGATGCGGCAACCGCCCGGCACGCGCTCGAAGACCCAGTGGTTGTTGAGGTAGCGGAACGGGCCTTCGGTATAGGTCACGTCGATGCGCTGCGGCGGGTCGAGGCGGACGCTCGAGGTAAAACGCTCGCGGAACATTTTGAAGCCGATGATCAGGTCGGCGACGATCAGGTCCGAGCGCCGCTCGCGGATGCGGGCGCCGACGCACCACGGCAGGAATTCCGGATAGCGCTCGACATCGGCGACCAGCGCATAAAGCTGCTCCGGCGTGTAGGGCAGCACCCGCTGCTCGGCATGCGTCGGCATCAGGCGGAGGCGGCGCGCGCCGCCTTGAGGCGGGCGAAATCGTCGCCGGCGTGATAGGAGGAGCGCGTCAGGGGCGAGGCCGACACCATCAGGAACCCTTTGCCGAGCGCCTGCCGGCGATAGGTCTCGAACTCCTCCGGCGTGACGAAGCGGGCAACCCTGTGGTGCTTCGGCGTCGGCTGCAGGTATTGCCCGATCGTCAGGAAATCGACATGCGCCGCGCGCAGATCGTCCATCACCTGCAACACCTCGGCTTTCTCCTCGCCAAGTCCGACCATGATGCCGGATTTGGTGAACATCGCCTTGTCGATGCGCTTCGCCTCGTCGAGCAGGCGCAGCGAGGCGAAATAGCGCGCCCCCGGCCGCACCTCGGCGTAGAGCCGCGGCACCGTTTCGAGATTGTGGTTGAGGACGTCGGGGCGTGCCTGCACGACGGTCTCGATCGCGCCGTCCTTGCGCAGGAAGTCCGGCACCAAGACCTCGATCGTCGTCTGCGGCGCGGCAGCCCTGATCGCGGCGATCGTCTGCCCGAAATGGCCGGCGCCGCCATCGTCGAGATCGTCGCGGTCGACCGAGGTGACGACAATATGGGCGAGGCCGAGCGCCGCCACCGCTTGGCCGACGCGCGCCGGCTCATGC
>JBLMXS010000156.1:0-3712 GCA_050257895.1 Thiohalocapsa sp. | reverse complement strand
CTACGGCGCGGGGCTCAGGGTATCGGAGCTGGTCGGATTGCCGTTGGCGGCGGCGCAGCGCGACCCCCGCTTCCTGCTGGTGCGCGGCAAAGGCGGCAAGGAGCGGGTGGTGCCGCTGAGCTTGCCGGCGCGGCAGGCGCTCGCCGAATATCTCGAGTGCCGCAGCCATTTCCTGCCCGACCGGCGGCCGTCGCGGTGGCTGTTCCCGTCGCACGGCGCTGCCGGGCACCTGACCAGGCAGCGCTGCGGCCAGCTCCTGAAGGAGCTGGCGCTCGCCGCCGGGCTCGATCCGGCGCGCCTGTCGCCGCATGTGCTGCGCCATGCCTTTGCCAGCCACCTGCTCGACCACGGCGCCGATTTGCGCAGCGTCCAGCAGATGCTGGGACACGCCGACATCGCGACCACGCAGATTTACACCCACGTGCAAAGCGAGCGGCTGCGGCGTCTGGTCGAAACCGCGCACCCGCTGGCGCGCCGCAAGCCATCGGCCGAGCGCTCCGGCTGATGCGCCATTTTCTCGATTTCGAACGCTCGATCGCCGAACTCGAAGGCAAGATCGAAGAGCTGCGCCCCCATTCGGCCGACAGCGGCCTCCACATCGCCGATGAGGTAGGGCGGCTCGAAACCCAGGCCAACCGGCTCTTGCGGCAGAGCTACGCGCGCCTGACGCCGTGGCAGAAGGTGCTGGTGGCGCGCCATCCGGACCGCCCGCATTTTCGTGATTATCTGGCGGCGCTGGTGGCGGATTTCGTGCCGCTGGCCGGCGACCGCACCTTCGCCGAGGACCCCGCAATCATTGGGGGGCTCGGCCGCTTCCTGGACCACAGCGTCATGGTGCTCGGCACCGAGAAGGGCGCCGACACCGAGGGTCGCGTCGCCCATAATTTCGGCATGGGGCGACCCGAAGGCTACCGCAAGGCGCGCCGGCTGATGCGGCTCGCCGAACGCTTCGGGCTGCCGGTGCTGACCTTTATCGACACCGCCGGGGCCTATCCCGGCGTCGACGCCGAGGCGCGCGGCCAGAGCGAGGCGATCGCCGGCGCGATCGAGACCTGCCTCGACCTGCGGGTACCGGTCGTCGCCTCGATCATCGGCGAAGGCGGCTCCGGCGGCGCGATCGCACTTGCCGCCGGCAACGCCGTGTTGATGCTGGAGCACGCCATCTACAGCGTCATCTCCCCGGAAGGCTGCGCCTCGATCCTATGGCGCGACGCCGCGCACGCCCAGGAAGCGGCCGAGGCCTTGCGGCTGACGGCGCAGGACATGCTGCGGCTCGGGGTGGTCGACGACGTCGTCCCCGAGCCGCTCGGCGGCGCCCATCGGGTGCCGCACGAGGCGACAGCAGCGCTCGGCGCGGCGATCGAGGCGGCGCTGCGCCCATTGCTCGGGCTCGACGGCGGCCGGCTGCGCGACGAGCGCCGCCGCAAATTCCTCGCGATGGGCACGAAACCGCTGGCGTAACGGCTCGATTGCCGGGCGGGCGGCTCATTGAAAACGCCGGCGGCCGCTCCCCACATCTAGCGCGAGCGCCGCAGCGGCGCCGGCGGCTTCATCGGACGCCGCCAACCTCGACGCCGACCGCGGCAATGAATGGCCGGCGACATTGCGGGAAGGACTTCCATGGTTCCCCAGGAACGCGACCTGCTGACGACCCTGCTCGCGCGCCTCAAGGATACTGCAGGGCAGCCGAAGGATCCCGAGGCCGATACGCTGATCCGGCAGGCCGTGGCGGAAAAGCCCGACATGCCCTACTACCTGGTGCAGACCGTGCTGATCCAGGACCTCAGCCTGCATCAGGCGCAGGCGCGCATTGCCGAGCTCGAAAAGCAGCTTGGCGAGGCGCAGGCCGCGGCGTCGAAACCGACGAGCTTCCTCGGCGGCCTGTTCGGCAGCCATTCGGCGCCGCCCGCTCCCACCAGCACCCCGAGCCCGAGCCCCGGCCCGTGGAGCCGCTCGCCCCAGGTCGCACCGCCACCGCAGCAGGGCTACGCGCCGCCGCAGCAAGGGTATGCCCCGCAGCAAGGGTATGCGCCGCAGCAAGGATACGCGCCGCAACAGGGCTATGCGCCAGCGGGCGGTATGCTCGGCGGGATGGGCGGCGGCGGCAGCAGCTTTCTGCGCTCGGCGGCGGCGACCGCCGCGGGGGTGGCCGGCGGCGCCCTGTTGTTCCAGGGCATCTCCTCGATGTTCGGCCACGGCTACGCCAACAGCCTCTACGGCGGCATGGGCGGCGGCATGACGCCGGGCCTCGGCGAGACCGTGATCAACAATTATTACGGCGATAACCCAGGCGGCGGCGATTACAGCGGCGGCGGTGACTACAGCGGCGGCGGCGATTACAGCGGCGGCGGCGATTACAGCGGCGGCGGTGACTATAGCGGCGGCGGTGACTATAGCGGCGGCGGTGACTACAGCGGCGGCGGTGACTACGGCGGCGGCGATTACGGCGGCGGCGACAGCGGCGGCGGCGATTTCGGCGGCGGCGGCGACACCTCCTGCTGATCGCCGCGGCAGCCGCATGCAAACGGGCGCGGATCATATCCGCGCTCGTTTGACCAGGGCTTCACTGCCGCTTCACAACCGCGACGATTGGCGTAGTCTTATCGTGGCTGCCCCGTTTGCCGGCCGGGGCGCTGCGGGGGTTGGGGGAGATGCCGGACATCATCATCGCCAGGCGGGGCCTGCTGGCGCTCGTCGCCGGCGCTGCTGCGAGCCTCGTCCCGCTCGGCTCCGATGCGGGCCGTCGTCGCGTGCGTCGCAAGCACCGCCGGCAGCGGATCGTCGCGCTCGATGCCGGCCACGGCGGGGCCGATCCCGGCGCCGTCAGCCCGCATGGGCTCTACGAAAAGACGATCACCTTGGCGACGGCGCGCGAACTGGCGCAGCTGCTTGAGCGCACCGGACATTATCGCTGCGTGCTGACGCGGCGGCGCGACCGCTTCGTGCCGCTGCGCGAGCGCGTCGCGCGGGCCCGTCGGGCGCAGGCCGAGCTCTTCCTGTCGATCCATGCCGATGCGCTGCCTAACACTGCGCTGCGCGGCCTGTCGGTCTACACGCTGTCGGAGGAGGCTTCCGACCGTGACGCGGCGGCGCTGGCGGCGCGCGAAAACCGCAACCATTTCCTCGCCGGCGTGCACCTGTCGCGGCAGCCGCCGGTGATCGGGGCCATCCTGTTCGACCTGGCGCGGCGCGAGACCAACAACCTGTCCCTGACATTGGCACGCAGCATCGTCGAGCAACTGGGGCGAGCGGTGCCGTTGCTCGAACGACCGCATCGCGCCGCCGGCTTCGTCGTGCTGACCGCCCCCGACATCCCCTCGGCATTGGTCGAGATCGGCTGCCTGTCGAACCGCCGCGACGAGCGGCTGCTGCCCAGCCCCGCCTATCAACGCAAGGTGGCGCATGGGCTCGCGCGCGCAATCGACGATTACTTCGCCGCGGTAATGCCGACGTAGGTCCACATAGTTCGTCGGCGAAAGCCGGTATCCATGTCCGACATGGACGGCGCCTTCGCCGGCATGGCACTGACATTCGACGTATGCGAGAGACCGTTTTCGCTGTTCTTGGTGCGCTGACGGCGGCCTTCGCCGTGGCGGCGGCCGTCGCGCGCGCGCCGGCGGATTTCTCCGCGCTGCCGCCCGTGGCGGTCATCCGCGGCCGGGACGGCCAGGCGCTGTGGACGATCCGCCTCGCGTCGGCGGCGCACCAGATC
>JBLMXS010000155.1:0-2513 GCA_050257895.1 Thiohalocapsa sp. | reverse complement strand
GCGTCACGCTGCTGCCGGCCATGCTGGCGGTGCTGAAGCCGCCCGGCGAGCGAGATCTGCAGCGGTGTGACGACCGCCGTCGCGACCCGCTCGCGCGCCGCCGGGTCCGCCTTGGCGAGCTGCAAGAGGAGCTGGAACAGGCGGTTGGCCGAGTGGGCGCCGCCGCCCGACCCCATCGCGGCGAATTGCGACAGGCTGATCCCGGTCGACAGCAGGGCCTCGATGGTCTGCTGGTCGGTCGGCGGCGGCAGCGTCTGTTTCGGGTTGAGCTTGTCGCCGATCGCCGCCGCCATGCGCCGGATCAGGGCCAGTTTCGCGTCCTGGTCGGCCGGGATGAAGCTGCTGATCGTCGTCGTCCGCGCCACCTGCGGCAGCTTCCCGAGACGTGCCGCGTCGGCGTCGGCCGCCTGCACCGAGGGCGCGACGACTTCGATCGCATTCGCACCGGTCTGCGGGTCCTTGCGCAGTTCGAGATAGGTCGCGACAGAGGGCGCCTTCGGGCTGCTGAGGTGAATCGGATCGAAGTCGAACGGCAGCCACAGCAAGAGCGGCGACGCCAGCAGCACGATTGCCGCGGTGCCGCCGACGACGGCGACCCGCCGCCGCTGCAGGAAGCGATCGACCGGCGCGAGCGCGGCAAACCCCATCGCGTGCGGCTCGCCGGGCGGCTTCAGCACCGCCAGCATGGCCGGCAGCAGCGTGACGCTCATGGCAAACGCGATCAGCATGCCGGGCCCGGCGATGAGGCCGAGTTCGCCCAGACCGCGATACGGGGTCGGGACAAAGGCGGCAAAGCCGATCGCCGTCGCCGCCGCGGCCAGCGCCAACGGCGCGCCGGCCTTGGCGGCGGCGCCCAGCAGCGCCGGATGCAAGGCGCCACTGTCATGCCGCTCGGCGCGGTAGCGCACCGCGAACTGGATGCCGAAATCGACGCCGAGCCCGATGAACAGCACGAAGAACGCGACCGAGATCAGGTTCAGCGCGCCAACCAGGAAGAGGCCGAGCGCCGCCGCCATCGCCAGGCCGCAGACGACGCTGACGAGCGCCGCGAAAATGATCCGCCAGGAGCGCAACGCCAGCCACAGGATGATGACGACGGCGACGATCGCGACGATGCCGTTCAGCACGACATGCTCGGTGAGCGTCGCGAACTGGTCGTCGTCGATCGGCACCATGCCGGTCAGCCGCACCTGCGCCTGGTAGTCGCCCGCCAGGTTGAGTTTAGCGGCCGCCGCGTTGATCGCGTCGGTGGCGGCGCGGCCGGGCTGCAGCGCCGTGAAGTCGCGCACCGGCGTTACCCGGATGAAGCGGCGCAGCTCGGATTTGTCGCCGGCCTTCCCGCCGGCGTTGGTGCCCGCACCGGCGGCGAGCGCCCGCCACGAGAACTGCCCCGGTCGACCCGCCAGCACGTCCTCGATCGTGTTCGACGCCATATCCATCGCCGGCGCCAAATCGTCGAGGCTGTAGACGCCGTTGGCGACCCCCATCAGCCCGTAGGACAGCGCGCCGAGTGCGCCTCTAAGGCTCGGGTCGGCGGCCAGCGTGCCGAGCAGCGGCCCCGCCTGCTGCATGCCGCCGGCGATCTTCGCCAGCTGATCGGTCGGCAGATAGAGGAGGCCGTTCTGCGCGAAGAACGCGCCGCCCTGCGCCGCCTCGACCGAGCGGATATGCGCCTTGTCCTCGCGCAGGGCGGCGGCCAGCTTGCCCGCGGCGACATCGGCGTATTCCGCGGTCGGGGCATCGACGACGATGGTGATGTCGCGCTGCGGAAACGTCTTCATGAAGGCGAAGGCGCGCTCGGTCCACGGCAGGTTGCGCGGGAAGAGGTCGTTGATGTCGGTCTTGATCGCGAAATGCTGTACGGCGTAGGTGCCCGACAAGACCGCCAAGGCGAGCGCGATCGCTATCACCGGCCAGGCGTGGCGCGCGCACAGATCGACGAGACGAATAATCGATGATCTCAGCATCCGGATTGCCTGCTGGCATGCGGCCGGGTGCGGTTGTCGACGCCCCCTTTGTCGATGCCGCGTTGTCGACGCTACGTGCAGCAGTAAAACCCCGTGCAAAACTAATCGGTTCCGTGGTTCCCGCCGTGGCGGTCCTACAACTGGGGCAACGAAGCTTTTGGCGGAGGGCAGATCTCGACACGAAATTGCCGGATTTATCGGCTCTGGATCGGCCTTCACAGGGAGGGATCCGGATGCGTGCGCTGAGCCTCGTTGTCGCCCCTTTAGCCGGGGCTGCGCTGATCACGCTGGGCGAAACGCCCGCACTGGCATCCGCCGGCGGCGACGACATGGCGCAGGCGACGACGCTGAATTTCGCAGTCACGCGCAACGGCGAGCGGATCGGCACCAGCACGGTGCGACTGCAGCACAGCGGCGGCGAGACGATCGCCAATGTGGCGACGCGCATTCAGGTCAAGATCGGCCCCTTCACCGTCTATCGCTTCGAGCAGAGCGAGACCGAGCGGTGGCGCGACGGCCAACTGGTGACGATGACGGCGCACACCG
>JBLMXS010000154.1:0-14696 GCA_050257895.1 Thiohalocapsa sp. | reverse complement strand
TCGGTGTGGCTCGGCGACGGTAGCGACGGCCTGATGTGGGCCTTTCTGATTATGCTGCTGCCGATGGGCAGTGCCGGCTTCCTGGTGTTGCCGGCGCGCCGCACCTATCCCCAAGACGTCGCCACCGCCGCCGCCTCGGCTGATGCGATCGGGAAAACCCCTCCCGCTTAACACCCTCTCAAAAAAGCCCTCCCCTCGATGGGGGAGGGTTTGGATGGGGGTGATACGGAAAGACGCGTAGAACGGCGCCTACAGCACCCCCGTTCCCAGCCCTCCCCAAGGGGGCGAGTAAGGCTCAGCGCGGCAGCAGCTTGCGCTGGGCGCCGGTGAGGAGTGCGATGCCGCCGAGCACCGCCAGCCCGCCGAGCGCGGCGCCGATCACCGCGCGCTGGCGGCTCAGCCACAATTCGATGCTGTAGGATCTGGCGCGCGCGTCGAAGCGGCCATGCGCACCATGGTCGCCGGGCAGGCCGGAGAACAGATTGTCCGGGCGTTGCGCGGCGCTCGGCTCGTCGGTCAGCTGCGCGCTGTAGCCCTTGCGCGCGAGATAGCGGTCGAGCAGCCCCGGTATGAGCTTGTTGGCGAGGATTACCTTGACCGACGGCCCGCCGACATAGACCTCGCGGCGGCGGGCATGCGCCGCGAAGACGATCGCCTCGGCCCCGACCTCGGGCTGGAAGATCGGCGGCACCGGCTGCGGCCGCCGCCCCATCTTGTTGCGCGCCCAATCGAATTGCGGCGTGTTGAGCGCCGGCATCTGCACCATGGTCACGTGCACGCTGCTTTTGTCGTGCAACAGCTCGCAGCGCAGGCTGTCGGTAAAGCCGCGGATCGCGAACTTGGCGCCGCAATAGACCGATTGCAGCGGAATGGCACGGTATGAGAGGGCCGAGCCGACCTGCACGATGGTGCCGCGGTTGCGCGGGCGCATCCGCCGCAGCGCCGCCATCGTGCCGTGGACGTAGCCGAGATAGGTCACCTCGGTGGCGCGGCGGTATTCGTCCGGCGTCAGGTCGGCGAACGGCGCAAAGATCGTCGCCATCGCGCAATTGACCCAGATGTCGATCGGCCCGAGCTGCCGCTCGACCTGGTCGGCGGCGGCCTCGACGGCATCGGGATCGGCGACGTCGGTCGGCAGCACCAGCGCCTTGCCGCCGGCCCGCTCGACCTCGCCTGCCGCGGCGTTGAGATCGTCGACGCCGCGCGCCAACAGCCCGATGCGGGCGCCGCTTGCGGCAAAGGCGCGCGCGGTTGCGCGGCCGAGGCCGGCGGCAGCTCCGGTAATAACGACGGTCTCGGCGGTCATGCGCGGCTCCTTGGCGATATTGGGGTTCCTTCTGCAAACGGGCTGATGTGGCCGGCGTTGCCGGCGACACAGGGTTAGACGCCCTGCGGCCGGCCTATCATCTCCAATACCGCCGCCAGCGCGTCAGTTCCCGGAGGGCGCGGCGGCAGCCGGATGACGCGCAGAGCGCCGCCGCGGTCGAGCACGTCGTGGGCGGCTCCCCCGTCGGCGGTGCGACGGAAGCGGATCGTCGCGCGGCCGTCGCCGACGCGGATGTTGGCGAGCGTCAGTTCGGGCAGCCAGTCCGGCAGATCGGGGTCGATCACCAGGGTCCGCCACGGCGCCGCCGGGACGAGCCCGAGCAGCGTCTGGATCAACAGGATGACGGCGCTCGCCGACCAGGCCTGCGGCGCATTGGCATCCGGGTAGATGCCCGGGTGGGGGTGGTCTTCGTCGCGCGGCTGGCCGCCGAAAACTTCGGGTAGGCGCTGCAGCTCGAACAAGGCGCTGGCCTCGAACAGCGCCTTTGCCAGGCGATGCGCCTCGGCCGTAAAGCCGTAGCGCTTGAAGCCGAAGGCGATGGTCGCATTCGACACCGGCCACACCGATCCGAGGTGGTAGGAGAACGGGTTGTAGGCGGGATGCCGGCTCGACAGCGTCCGCAGCCCCCAGCCGGTAAACAGATCGGGCATCATCAGCCGCTCGACCACGGCCGCCACGTGCTCGTCGGCGACGATGCCGTAGAGCAGGCACTGGCCGATATCGGGGGCGATCGAGCGCACGGGCTGCTTCGCGGGGTCGAGCGCCAGCGCGAAATAGTTTTCTTCGGGCAGCCGGAAGGCCGCGTTGAAGCGGGCCTTCAGCCGCGCGGCGGCGGCACGCAGCTGGGCCGCCCGTTCGTCGTCGCCGTTCGCCGCGAACGCCATCGCCATCAGCAGCTTGGCGGCGTAATACGAGCCCTGGATCTCGACCAGCGCGATCGGGTTGGGGACGCGCCTTCCATCCTCGTAAAGGATGGCGTCGCGCGAATCCTTCCAGCCCTGGTTCTTCTCGCCCCACTCGCCGGCCTTCGTCGCGTATTCGTAGAAGCCGTCGCGGTCGCTGTCGCCGTCGCGCTCCATCCAGGCCAGCGTCTGCAGCACCTTCTCCTGCATCGAGCGGAAGAAATCGCGGTCGCCGGTGACGAGGAAATCCCACGCGACATCGATCAGGAACCACGCCTCGGCCGAATAATCGCCGTAGTAGTGCAGGAACGGGTTCTTCTCCAGCAGGGCAAGCGGGCTTTGCTGGTGCTGATGGATGATGCTGCCGGGCTCGGCGTCGAAGCGGTCGTCGTATTGCGTCGCGGTGTATTTCGCGACCTGACGCAGCGAGCCGCGCAACATCTCCGGGTCGAGAGAGGCGGCCTGAAACGCGGTCACCAGCACGTCGCGTCCGAACAGCGCGGCGTATTTCGGAATGCCGGCGGCCGGCATCAGCCGCTCCGCGCCATCGCCGTCGAGTAGCGCCAATGCCATCAGATCGGCGGCGGCGCGGTCCCAGGCGGCCTGCACCAGGGCGTTGGGCGTGTGCAATGCCAGCTCCGGCTGCCGCGCCGCGATGTCGGGCGCGTCCGAGCCGCGTCGCGGCGTCACCGGGGCGCCGCAAAACACCGGCGTCAGGTCCAGCTCGACCCGCACCGGCGATTGGCACGGCAGGTCGAGCGTGGTGCAGACCGCTCCCGCGCCGTCATCGGCGAACGCGGCGGGGCCGGCGAAGCGGATCTCGGTTGCATGCCGCAGCTGCTTGTGGCGATAGGAAAGGACCAGCATCGCCACGTCATCGTCGATGCGCCAGTCGCGCTCGACCGGAGCGTTTTGCTGCCGCTTGCCGTCGACGGCCTCCTGGTAATCGGCGAAATCGGCGTCAAGCTCCCAGCGCAACTCGACCTGCGCCGGCGCCAGCCCGTGATTGGTCAGGATCAGCTCGTCGCGCAGCCCGGAATCGACCGACCGGTTGACTTGCAGCTCGATCGCCTTCTGGACGATCTCATCCTTTTCCGGGTCGTCGTGCTGCGGGTCGGGCGTGGCGCCTTTGCCGGCGGGGGAGGGCGCCAGATAGTAGGCGATCACAGCCCAGCTGCTCACTTCCGTTGCCGCCACGAGCCGCGGCTGCGCACCGCCGACCTTGAGCCGGAGCCGCGACAGGAAGCGCGTCAGGCGGTAGAAGAGCCCCTCCGTGCCGCCTCCGATAAAGCCGTTCAGGTCGGCGATCAGGACCGTGTGGTCGTGATGCGCCACGATATGCGCGGGCATCGGGTGGAGCGGTTTGACCGTCGGCATTGGACGCTCCGGCCCCTAAAGCGGCAGCGCCAATTCTCGGTCGCGGCCGTCGCCGACGAGGAGCTGCCGATTGAGCTGTTCGACCGAGGCGGCGCCGAGCAGGCCGAAATCCCGCTCGAGCTCTTCGCGCAGGATGTCGAGCGCACGGCTGGCGCCGGTCCGGCCGGCGGCGGCGACGCCATAGAGAACGGCGCGGCCGAGCAGCACGGCGTCGGCGCCGAGCATCAGCGCCTTGACGATGTCGGTGCCGCGGCGGAAGCCGCCGTCGACCAGGATCGCGATGCGGTCGCCGACGGCGCGCCGCGCCGCCGGCAGGATGTCGAGCGGCGCCACCGCCCAGTCAAGCTGCCGCCCGCCATGGTTGGACAGCGCCACCCCGTCGGCGCCGATCGCGGCGGCGCGCTCGACATCCTCGACCAGCAAGAGGCCCTTGATGATCAGCTTGCGCGGCCAGCGGTCGCGGATGCGCGCAACGGTGTCCCAGGTGAGCGCCCGGTCCATCTGCGAGCGGATCCAATGCGCGCTGTCGAACAGGCCGCGCCGATCCTTCGGCACGAACTCGATGACGTTCTCGAACCGCGGCATGCCGTGCGTCAGGATGCCTTCGGCTAGCCAGCGCGGATGCGCCAGAGCGTCGAAGCGGGCATTCCAGCTGAGGCTCTTCGGGCCGGACTGCGTGCGCTTGTGCCACTCGCGGTTGCCATAGATCTGCGCGTCGGTGGTGATGATCAACGCTTCGCAGCCGTTGTCGCGGGCGCGGTCGATCAGCGTCTCGCGCACCTCCTTGGGGCCGAACACGTAGAGCTGCCACCAGTAGCGCAGCCCCGACACGCGAGCGACCCGCTCCATGCGGTCGTTCGACATCGTGCTCTGCGCGTAGGGGATGCCGAATTGGGCGGCGGCCTCGGCGAGGCGCAAGTCGGCATGCGGCCACATCAGAGCGTTGAGCCCGGTCGGGGCAATCGCCGCCGGGATCGTCATGCGCCGGCCGAACAGCGTCGTCGAGACGTCCCGCTTCGACACGTCGACGAGCGAGCGATGCAGGAAGCGCCACTGCGCCAGCGCGGCGATATTGCGGGCGATCGCCGCCTCATCCTCGCCGCCCCCTTCGAGATATTCGAGGACGAACCCCGGCAGGCGGCGATGCGCCATCGCCCGCAAATCCTCGATCGTCACCGCCTGCGCCGGATCGCGGCCGGCATAGAAGCGGCGGCGCGGGTTCCCGGCGAGCACCGCCGGCGAGGCCCAGGCCAGGTCGCGGTCGGCCGGCGCCAGCGGCGGCGCAGCGCGGCCGGCACGAGCGTGCGTGCGACGCCGGGCTGGCACCGCGGCAAATGCTGCGAGCGCCGCCAGGGCACCGGCCATGACGAGCGCCGGCGCCAGCCAGCGCCCCACCTCACCCGGCCGCACCATGTCCAGCGCTTGCATTTATTCGGCTCCGAAATGGTCCACGGTGATTCAACCGGCTGCTGCCGGGTTGGTTGCCGGCATCGACAAAAAGCCTCATCCTCGGCCGGCCGCGACGCGGTCGTACCGAATGACGAGGACCCCACCATGCCCGATTACCCGCTGCCCACCGCCAACCCGCAGGCGCTCGGTTTTGCGCCGAAGCCGCTCGAGCATCTCGACCGCCTGATCCGCGAGCACATCGAACAGGGGCGCTATCCCGGCGCGCAGATCGCGCTGGCACGGCATGGGCAGCTGGCGCTCTACCGCAGCTACGGCGAGGCCAAGACCGAGGGGGGCCATGTCACCGCCGGCCCGGACACGCTGTTCCTCCTGTTCAGCCAGACCAAGGTCCTCACCAGCGCCGCGGTCTGGGCATTGGTCGAGGAGGGGCGCCTGTCGTTCATGGACAAGATCAGCGACCACCTGCCGGAATTTGGCCGGCGCGGCAAGGGCGAGATCACCTTGCATCAGGTGATGACGCACCAGGCGGGCTTCCCCTCCGGCGACGTCACGCGCGAGACCTGGGCCGACCACAAGCGGATGCGCGAAGAGGTTTGCGACTTCTCTCTCGACTGGACGCCCGGCAGCCGCCTGCAATACCACCCGCGCGCCGCCCACCTGACGCAGGCGATGGTGATCGAGGCGGTGACCGGGCGCGACTATCGCGACGTGATCCGCGATCTCGTGCTGGCGCCCTTAGGGCTGACGCACGATGTCTTCGTCGGCGTCCCGGAGCGCGAACAGGGGCGCTGCGCCGACACCTATGCCGACGAGCCGCGCGACAACTCGCCCGAGTTCAAGGCGGCCGGGATGCCGAGCGGCGGCGGCTACGCGACGGCGCGCGGCATCGTCGCGTTTTACCAGATGCTGCTCAACCAGGGCCGGCTCGGCGAGGTGCGGATGTTCTCGCCGCGGCTGGTCGGCTATGTCACGAAGAGCCACACCGGCGAGCGCGGCGACGATGCGATGGCCGGCATCCCGATGCATCGCGGCCTGGGTCCCCATGTCCGCGGCGACAGCGACCGCATCCGCGGGCTCGGCACGCTGGCGGCGCCGGAGACGTTCGGGCATGGCGGCGCCGGCACCTCCTATTCGTTCGCCGACCCGACGAGCGGCGTGTCGTTTACCTACCTCAGCAATTACGTGCAGCCCGACCCGTGGCACTCGGCCCGCCTCGACCGCATCGCCAACCTGGTCCACGCCGCCATCGATTGAGCGAAGCCCCTCACCCCGGCCCTCTCCCCGCCAGCGGGGAGAGGGAGCGCAGCGGCGAGGTTGCCGCTAATTCCCCTCGCCCCGCGTCAGCGGGGAGAGGGAGGGGCCCGCGGCGCAGCCGCGGGAGGGTGAGGGGCTGGTGATGCAGCCTTACTGAAGAGCCGCGTCGCTACTGCGGTCCGCCGCGCATCGACGCCGGATGACCCGGCAGTTTGAACCGCTGTCCGGTGTCGGTCAGCTTGTCGCCCTCGACCTTGTACACAGACAGATCCTGGTCGATGAAGTTGCCGACATAGAGGTGGCTGCCGTCGGCGCTCCAGACGGCGCCCTCGGGAAAGGTGCCGGCCGGCAACTCGTCGACGAGGCTGACCTCGTTGCCCTCGATCTTGAGGACGCTGACGGCGCCCGTCGGGTGGTGGAACCAAGTGTCCTTCGGGTAGTTCGAGCCCTGCGCATCGATCGTCACGGCGAAATTGCCTTTCGGGCTAAAGGCGAGCCCCTCCGGCGAGTCGGCCACCGCGATGTGGTCGATCACCCGCACCGGATTGGCTTCGAGGTCGATGACGCTGACGGTGTCGACATTGCCGTCGGAAGTGCCGTGGTTGCCGTTGTCGGCGGTCAGCGCAATCTTGCCGTCCGGGCTGATCGCGACGTTGTACGGGAAGATGCCAACCGGCAGATCGTGCTTGTCGTAGCTCACCTTGTCGCCGGCGATCGCGAGCACGGCGATCTTGTTGGCGGCGGGCTTCGTTGCCAGGGCCCGCTTGCCGTCGGGTGAGATCGCCACCCCCGACACCTGATCCTCCTTCGTACCGATTTCGACCGTGCCGGTGACCTTGACGTCCTTGCCGTTGATCGTCAGCACCGAGATCGTGCCGTCGTCGCGGTTGGTGACGAGGGCGAGCTTGCCGTCGGCCGAGATCGCCATGCCCGAGGGGCGCTTCCCGACGGTGACGCTGCCGGCGACCGCGGGCGGGTTGGCCTTCAGGTCGATGATGTAGACCTTGTCGTCGGAAACCAGCTTGTAGCCGGGCTTGTTGGCGTCGGGCACGACCGAATTGGCGACGAGCGCGATGTCGCCAGACGGGCTGACGGCGAGATTGGTCGGCGGTCCGATGATCGAGTTGGCGAGCGGGATCGTCGCGACGATGCGCGGCGCCTCCGGCTTCGCGATGTCGATGATCGACACCGAGTCGTGCCCCGGCTCGCGCAGTATCGGCTTGCCGTTGGCGTCCCAGCCGGGCTTCTCGTCGTTGCCGATGATCATGATTTGCGCCTGCGCCGCGGCGGCGAGCGCGAGGCCGAGTGTCATGGCCGCCACTCCCCGGCAGCCCCAGCGCAGCGTTTGCATGCCCCTCTCCTCTTGGCGTCAGAACAGGTCGCAGGCGCGGGCGGCGGCGACGAAGCGCGCCGCGTCGTCGGGCAGCAGCAGCCGCGCGGCGATGAGCGCCGCCGCGGCCGCCTCGACACGCGCCGCATAGGCGTCGCGGCTGCCGTAGCGCTCGGCGAGCGAGGGGCGCGGATCGTCGGCGGCTTCGCGCTCGGCGCGGCTCTTCGCGAAGGCGATGAACGAACCGTCGCGGTCGGCCAACTCCTGCGGCTGCGCCCGGTACACATTCCACCCCGTATGGGTGCCGAGCGGCACCGCGATCGACGGCAGCAGGATGCCGGCAGTCTCGTTGCCGTCAGCGTCGACCGCCGGGACATGCGTCGGGTAGACCGCCGCATCTCTCTCCGGCGGGTCGATCCAGTCGACCGGCGGCGTGATCGGATTGGCGCCGGGCGCATGGGCAAAGCCGGGCACCCGCGGCACGCGCACGCTCTCGGCGGCGATTGCGGTGCGGGCGGCGAGCGACGGCACCCGGCTCGGCGGCGGCGCGACGCCCTGCGTCACCCACTCTTCCAGCGCCACGAACAAGGCGCGCAGGGCCGGCGTCGCGCTGTGCCAGTTGCGCGGGTTGACGCAGGGGCCGGGCCGCGGGTCGACGCCCGGGCGGCCGCCGTGCTGGGTGCCGGCGATCAGATAGGCGCGGGCATTCTCCGGCAGCGCCAGGTCGGCGGCGCCGTTGCTGGCGATATGGATCAGCGAGGCGCCCTTCTGCCAGTACTCGGTCGAGCTGTTGGTCTCGATGACCTTGGGGTCGGTGCCGCCACCATGCAGCAGCCCGTCCTCGCGCCCCGAGACGCGGTCGACGCTGCGCGCCATGCTGAACGGAAACCAGTTTTCCGGGTAGCGGCGGTCCTCGTGCTGCGTCGCGGTGCGGCCGGGCATGCCGAAGCGATGGTTGGCGAACACCTTGCCGGCGCCCGCGACATGGCTGAAGAGGCCGTCGAACACGCGCCGCCCCGCGTCGTCGGCGTTCATCCCGAGTTCGAGGAAATGTCGCAGGAAGCGGCCGCTCTGCGACACGCCGAAGGCCAGCGTATGATGCACAGCCCCTACCAGCCGCTCCACCTCGCCGCCGCCCTGGCGCAGGCCCTGGCGCAGGAACGAGACGAGGTCGCGCACGCTGGCATAGCCGATGCCGAGGACCTTCGGCCCGACCGCCTCGTACCATAGCTCATAGATCGCGATTGGCTCGAATTTGCGGCCCTCGGGCAGCAGCCGGATCGTCCGCTCGTCGACGAATTCCCATTCGCCGCGCGGAACTTCGATGGGGCGGTCGCTCTCGCGCTGCCGCACCGTCAGGCGGGCCTGCTTCTGGTGGAGATCGGCGGCGGGATAGGGGAGGCGGCGCAGGCTGCCGTCGCCGGGACTGCGCGTGCCGATATGGAATTCGTCGCGGATGCGGCCGGTGATCGGCCTGCCATTGTCGAGGGCGGTCGGGAAATCGGCGCCGAGGCCGCCATTGGCGCGCGGCGCGCCGGGGTCCCAGCCCGACCACACCAGCGAATAGCCGCGCCCAAGGCAGAAGCCGAGACCGGCGTCCTCACGCGTCTGCGGGTCGTTGGTGCGACCGGGATCGGTGGCGGGGACGTCGTCGAGCAGGTTGAAGATGCGCTTCGAGCCGCGGTTGGGTACGTCGTAGACGAGGATCCCGCTGCCGCGCGCCGGCTCGGCCGGACGCAGGATGTCGAAATCAGCGGCGTATTCGACGAGGCCTGCGGCGTTGGTCGGCGCCTTGTCGAGATCGACGATGACGCGGTTGGCGGCCGCCGCCGGATCGAGCACGCCGCGCACCACGCCCTTGATCCGCACATAGGCGCCGGCTTCGGCGAATTCGTGCCCGTCGGCAAAGGGGCTGATGCTGGCGACGCTGACATTGGTGATCGGCATGCGGCCTCCTGACATCTGGGGCGCCGGACCGCCGGCGTCTCAATGGTATGCCGCCGGTACAGCGGCGGTCCAAGCGCGGCTTCACCCGGCGCGGGTGTATCGAACGCAGTCGAGGCGTAGGAAATCGCGGAAATGCGGCCGCATCCGCTCGGTCCATGGGGTGCCCGCGGCGCTTTTCCAGGCGGCGCCGTTGGGCACATCGGGGTTGGCGAAATGATAGATCGCGGCGTAGCGCTGCGTCGCGCCGCTGCCTCGGTAGCGCCGCGCGCAGAGGACGCCGGCGACGCTGCCCAGCGCCGGGATGTGCTCGCTGTTGTACCACTCGTTGAATTCGGCCTCGGCCTCGGCCGCGACGTTCATCGCGATCAGCAGCAGCGCCGCCGCCTGGCCGACCGGCGCCAGCGCGTCGCCGGGCCGGATCTGTTCGCCTTCGAGCCGCATAATCGAGCGGGTGCGGCCGGTCACCCGCTTGGTCCACGGCGAACCGTTGGCCCCGCCGACCGCGAGATAGGGCGGGGTGTGCAGCACGTCGACAGTCTCGAGGTCGTAGAGCGCCACCGACTGCCGCGGGTTGGCGCTGCCGAGCCAGCGCTCGGCGTTGAGAAAGCCCGGCACGGCGAGCCGCTCGGGGATGTGCTCGGTGTCGTACCAGTCGTTGAACTCGTCCGCGGCAACATCGCTGTAGTCCATCGCCGCGATCAGGATGCCCTTGGCCATCGCGTCCTCCCTTCGGCTTTGGTCGAGATTGCGTCGTCGCTCCGCTCCTCGCAATGACATTCACACGCTCGTCATTGCGAGCCCCCGGGTCCGGCCTCCGGCCGGCCCGAGGGTAAACTCCGCGAAGCGATCTCGAAGAGGTCCTCCGCCGGCGTCAGCCGCGTAGGGTCAGCGCGATGCCGGCGACGATCAGCGCGATGCTGGCGGCGACGTCGGCGGTAACGCTGCCGCCGAAGATGGCCGTCGACAACAGGAACCCGGCAACCGGCGTCAGCGCCATCACCTGGCCCGCCACCCCTGCCGGCAGCACCGCCAGCACCTTGCCCCACAGGAAATAGCCGAGCGCCGTCGTCACCACCCAGTTGTAGGCGAGGATCGCGATCAGCGCCGCCGACCAATGCACCGGGCGGAACAGCAGATCGGGGACGATCACGCCGGCCGCGGCGGCGATCGCGACCGCGCTGACCAAGAGCTGCCAGTAGGTCTGCGTCCAGAAATTCGCCCGCCAGCGGCGTCGGCGGTAGAGGATCGAGCCCCCGGCCCAGCAGATCGCCGCCGCCAGCAGCATCGCGTTCGCGCCAAGCACCCGCTTGTCGCCCCAGTCCACCAGCCCCGGGTTCATGAACAGCAGGAGGCCGGCAAAGCCGATCAGCGCGCCAAGCAATTGCCGGCGGCTGAGGCGTCCGGGCTCGAGCCACAATTCGAGCGGGATGGCCCACAACGGCATCGTATAGGCGAGGACGATGGCGCGCCCGGCCGGCACGATCGACAGGCCGATGATGCCCGCGATCAGAAAGCCGGTGACCTGCAGCTGGCCGACCAGGAAAAGACCGAGCCGCTCGCCGCGCGGCGGCAATAGCGGCAGGCGCAAGGCCGGCAATAAAGTGGTCAACAGCGCCAGCGCGCCGATCAGGCGAAGCATCACGAAAGGGAGCGGCGGCGCATCGGCCAGCGCCAGCTTCATCAGTGGCCAGTTGGCGGCCCAGCTGCACAGGATGACCGCTAGGTAGAAGTAGACGATACGCGGCACCGCCCGCCGTGCAGCGGTGCCCACGACGGCCTTGTTGCTCGTGCGGCGGCTCAGGGGATCTCGTAGACGGCGACCTCGCCGGGAATGCCGCGCAGCATGCGCTGCTGCGGCACCGGCTGCAGACCGCGGCGCGACAACAGGTTCGTCGTGTTCGGGTGAGCGATCACCGGCGTCGTCGCAAAGATCGCCCGGGATTGTGCAAGTCCCTGGACGCGAGAGGCGATGTTGACGGTCTGACCGAAATAATCCTGGCGGTCGTTGAGGACGACGGCGAGGCAGGGCCCCTCATGGATGCCGATCTTGAGCAGCAGGTCTTCGCGGCCGCGCTCGGCATTGAGCGCCCGCATCGCCTCCCGCATGCGCAAGGCGGCGGCGACGGCGCGATCGGGCGTCGGGAAGGTGGCCATCACCGCGTCGCCGTTGGTCTTGACGACGGCGCCGGCCTCGGCCGCGACGATCTCGGTCAGCACCCGAAAATGCTGGTGCACGAGGTCGAAGGCAGCGAGGTCGCCGACCTCCTCATAGAGCTCGGTCGAGCCTTTGATGTCGGTGAACAGGAAGGTGAGGCTGGTGATCTTCAGCCGCTGATGCGGATCGATCGTGTCGGCGCGGTAGATGTCGCGGAAGGTCTGGTTGCTGAGGAGGCGCTTTGCGGTCAGGAACGGCCGCCGCTGCGCCAAGAGGTGGTGCAGCGCGTCGCCGGCGATCCAGATGCCGGGCAGAATCCGCCGGTCGGTGCGGTTCTCGAACGACACCCGCAACGGCCCCGGCCGCAATTCGGTTGTGCCGGTCGGCGCCGCGACGCCGTTGAAGACGAACGGCGACAGGATTTGCCGATCGCCGGTCGGTTCACCCTTGACGTCGATGAAATGCGCGGCGTGGGTTACCGGCTCAAAGACGATCAGAAACTGTGCCGGCAGCTGGAGCGACAGCTGTGCCCTTTCGCCGGACGGCAATTCCAGCGTGTCAAGCGTCAGCTGCTGAGCCAGCGCTTCCAGGTCGTCGGGCAGGTCGACGCTCGACGCCCAGAAGATCTGCCGCATGTATTCGAAGAACGGCAGTTCGTCGGGCTCGTGCGCGGCAATGCGGCGGACCCGCCGGGTCACCGTGAAAGTAACCTCGATCATCTCGTCGAGGTTGGGTTCGTAGGCGGCGGCGCACAGCTCGCACCGGTATTCGCTGCGATCAAAGCTCTTCAGCGTCGTGCTGGCGTCGATCACGCCGCCGCAGTCCGGGCAAAGCACATTCCATGACAATTCGAAGATGCCGAGATGGGCGGCGTGCAGGAAGGCGGCAATGACACGCTCTTCGTCGAGTTGGTGGCGCGCGGCGAAAGACGGCAGGTTGATGCGGGTGAGGTCGCGATCGGAGGCCTCGCCGACGTAGCGCTCAATCGCCGCGACCGCCTCGGCGTCGGCGGACTGCCGCAACGCCGCAAACAGGCCCCGTGCTTCGGTCGTCAACGCCACGCTCATCAAGACCTCACGCGACTGGATCAGCAGATGGCCGGCAACATGTCGGGACCCAGCGACCCGGACACAAGCCTCCGGACCGGGCGCTACACCAGCGCGACCGGCCGTACCGGACAGCCGGTGGCGCCCTTGAACTTGGTCGCCAGCAGGATGAAGCAGAAGCTGCCGAGGCGGTCGCGCGCCAATTCGTCGAGCGCCAGGTTCTCGATCAGGTAGACGCCGGCCTCCGCCAGCACATGCTGGTGCACCGGCAGCATTTGGCCGCGGTCGGGGTTGGGCATCACCTCCACGGCCATGTTGTCGCTGCCGATGGCGACGACGTCCTGGCGCGTCAGCCAGCGCGCTGCCGGCACGTCGATGCCCGGCTCGCCCGCCACGTAACGCGAGTTGTCGACGCCGAAGAAGCGGCCCCAGCCGGTGCGGATCAGGACGATGTCGCCGGCCGTGATGGCGAGGCCGGCGGCGTCGGCGGCGCGCTTCAGATCGTCGGGCGATAGCGGCCGGCCGGCCTCGAGATAGGCGCCGCCGTCGAGGGCGGCGACGTCGAGCAGCACGCCGCGGGTGATCATCGGCGGCGTATGCTCGATGCCGAGCTTGTCGAGCCCCCAGTCGGTGACCACCTCGTCGGCGCTGAGGCCGTTGTAAAGCCGGTCGCCGATCGAGAAATGCCCGAGCGCATCGATATGCGTCCCGACATGCATCGTCATCTCGGCGCGCTCGACATTAGAGTCGGCGTCGTTGGTCATGCCAACGGCGCGGCGGCGCTTGATCGAGTGCCGCCACGACGCCCAGATCGACAACAGGAACGGCGTCTGGTTCGGCAGCATGAACGGGGCGTTGGCGCCGATCTCGTGGCTCAAATCGTAGACCCGCCCGTCCTTGACCGAATGCAGCGCCGCCAGCCGCCGCTCGACGGTCAACAAATTGCCGGCGCCGACCTGATCGGCGGCGCCCCAGCGGGAATGATCGTGCACCGCGTTCGTCATCCGATGTCTCTCAGCGGCAATTGGCTTAGGTTGGGCCATGCCGGCAAACCCTATGACGGCGCAGCGGCGCTGACCAGCGGCGGCGTTTGCTAGTGTCAGGACCGTGAAGTGCGCAGCATCGCAGATATTGTGTCATCCCGGCGTAAGCCAGGGTCCACGGTTTCGCCGTTTCGTGCGGCTGAGGGATGGTACCGGCCTTCGCCGGTATGACAGAGCAGGTGTTCACGAGTTCTCGCTTTGCGGCCGGAGTTTGTTTTCGGCGCCCGAAGCTCGGACCCCCTGGGGGCGGCATCCCAGAATGACGACCATTTACCGAGAAGAACCGTCGATGGGGGGTACGGTCGGTGAGAATCATGGCCGGGCGGAATGGTTTCCATTCCGCCCGGCCGGGCCCCGAAGTGAGGTGAGGCGCCTCGGGGCTCAATTGAGTTTACAAATGTTAATCGCACACGTTCCCGCCTTCACCCCGAGAGCTGCGGCCGCAGCCGGGCGATCGCCTCCAGGTGGTGCGCCGGATCGCCGGCGAAGCGCAGCACCATGTGCTGGACGCCGGCCCGCACCCACGCATCGAGCCACGCCGCCGCCCCTTCGGCGGGGCCGGCATAGTTCGCCTGGCGCGCGCGCATGTCCGTCCGGCCGTAGTAGTTCTGCATGAAGGCATTCATTCGCGCCTCGGCCTGTGCCCGATCCTCGTCGATCGTCATCGTCAGGTAGACGGCGCCGGTGAGCTGTCCCAGGTCGCGCCCGGCGGCGCCGGCGATGTCGCGGATCTCGTCCCATTGCGCGCGCCACCGCTCCGGGTCGGGCGCGTTTGGGAACCAGCCGTCAAAGAGCCGGCCGACCCGTTCGAGGCTCGCGCGCACCATCCCGCCGATCAAGATCGGCGGGCCACCGGCGCGCTGCGGCACCGGGCCCAGCGTCGCCTCTTCGATCACCCAGCGACC
>JBLMXS010000153.1:0-6028 GCA_050257895.1 Thiohalocapsa sp. | reverse complement strand
CCCACCGTGTGGATGACGTAGCCCGCCGGCAGGCGGTAGCCGCGCGTCAGCCGCGCCTCGCCGGCCGGGCAGCCGCCGAGCGCGCGGCACTCCTCGAGCAATTCGCGACCGGCGGCGCGGTGGATAGCGCCGTCGACGCCGCCGCCGCCCAGCAGCGAGGCATTGGCGGCGTTGACGATCGCGTCAACGGCGAGCCGAGTGATGTCGCCCTGCTCGAGGCGGATGCGCCGGTCCACCACCACCATTCCGCCAGTTCGTTCACCGGTAGCTCAGCCGCCGATCTCCTCGGCAAGGTCGCTGCCGAACAGCCGTTCCTCGACCAGCACTCCGTCGCCGTCGTCGACGACCATGCGGCTGGGCTTGTCGGCTTCGGCGAGGCGGCAGGCCTCGGCAATCGCCGCCGCGCGGTCGGCGAACTCGCCGCGCGCCGCCGCCTCTCCCTCCTTGATAACGATCCATCGGCCTTCGTCGGCATGGACCCGGTAAACGTGGCGTCCCAACACGATTGCCTCGCAGCCTTGCTGATGCTCTTCTGGCAACGCGCCTCGCCAAGCGCCGTTCCCGGCGCGCCTCGCGGCGGCCGTCTGTCGTTACGGATTCGCCGTCTGTCGTTACGGATTCGAAGCAAAAGAAAACCGGGACCAGCGGGCGCCGATCCCGGTGCAAGTATGCGGGTGGCAAACCCGCGACAGGGAGACTTTGCCGAACCGGACCAGAGTTTTAAGGGCGAGGGCCGGGGCCCGCCCGCTTGCCGCATCGCTGCGACACCGCAACCAACACGCCCGTCGCGCTGCAGTTCCCGTTGCCCTGAGTTTTTTCGCGCGAGCGGTTATCTTAGGTCAGTGCACAGCCGGCTGGGCCGCCGGCGTTGCGGCCCGGCGCGGCTCGCGCACGCGCGCCGGCCGATTGCCGTCGCGGGCGGCGCCGACGGCTCTGCCGGGGAAGCGCTGGCTGGTGCGCCGCAGCGCCGCCGGCTCGGCCATCATGATCTCGGCTTGGCGGTCCGGGACGATCCCCATCAGGCGGCGCAGCGCCTCGCGGCCGCGCGACAGGCGGGAGCGCACGGTGCCAACCGGCACGCCGAGCACCTCGGCCACCTCCTCGTAATGCATGCCCTCCAGCCCGACCAGGAGGATGACCGAGCGCTGCTCCTCCGGCAATTTGTCCATCGCGCGTTCGAGGTCGCGCAGTTCGAGCCGCTTGCCCTGATGCGGGGCGCGGGTCAGCATCGGCTCGGTCTCGCTCAACCCGACTGCGGTGCCCTCGCGCACGCCGCGGCGGACCTGGTTGACGTATTGATTATGGAGGATCGTGAACAGCCAAGCCCGCAGATCAGTTCCTTCGCGCCACAGGTGCAACTTGCCGAGCGCGCGTGCCAGGCAATCCTGCACGAGATCATCCGCAGTCGCCACGTCGCGCGCCAAGGCACGCGCATAACGCCGTAAACGGGGGATCTCGGCTTCGATACTCTGATGGATTTCCGCCACGAAATGACTCCGCTTGCCGCGACCGGTCTTGCGTCCGATCTGATGCGCGGCGACTTTATCGGCGGGCTGTAATCCGATGATGTCACGCACCTCGCTTTTGTGTAAGAAATTGTAACCGTCTGTGCGGCTCCCTATATGGGCATCGTCGGCCGGGATCGGGTTTCTCAAGCAGCGTTCGGGCAAGGCAAGATCGACCGCATGAGTGACAACGGGCATATCCTCGTCGTCGACGATCAGCAGGAGATCTGCGACGTCGTCGAGGAATATCTGACGGGCGAGGGCTACCGGGTGTCGACGGCGCATGACGGGGCGGGGATGCGCCGCGTCCTGTCGCAGGCGCATGTCGACCTGGTGATCCTTGACCTTATGCTGCCCGGTGAAGACGGCCTGTCATTGGCGCGCGCGCTGCGCAGCGAATCGACAATCGGCATCATCATCCTGACCGGCCGTGGCGAGACCGTCGACCGCATCATCGGCCTCGAAATGGGGGCGGACGACTATCTGCCGAAGCCTTTCCACCTGCGCGAACTTCTGGCGCGGGTGAAGAGCGTCTTGCGGCGGGTGCAGAGCCGCAGCGGCGAGGTGGCGCAGCCGGCCCGCGCGCGGGTCCACTTCGCCGGCTGGAGCCTTGACCTGTCGAGCCGGGAGCTGTTGTCGCCGAGCGGCGAGGAGGTGCGGCTGACGACCGGCGAATTCGACCTCTTGGCGGCCTTCGTCAACAACGCCAACCAGGTGCTCTCGCGCGACCGCCTGCTCGACCTGGCCCGCAACCGCGAGGCCGGGCCGTTCGATCGGACGATCGACGTGCAGGTCGGCCGGCTGCGCCGCAAGCTCGAGGACGACCCGCAAAACCCGACTCTGATCAAGACCGTGCGCGGCAGCGGCTACATCTTCACCCCGAGCATCGAGCTGACCTGAAACAGCCTGCTTCTGCCTGACCGGCTCCCGCTCCGGCCGGATCCGAGCGGCTCGTCACTCCGGGGCGTGGCCGGGGGGTCTGCTTCAGCCAAGCGCAGATGGCCGTGTCAAGCCGGCCCCGACGATGCGGGTGGTTCGGGCCTTTTTACTGGCTCGGGATGCTTTCGGCGGTTGCGGCGGGGGCCTCGGGCTGCCGCGGCAGCTGCGGCAGGATGCTGTAGACGCGGCCATTGCGGTTGGGGTCGCTGCCGTCGGGCACCGATAACCACAATCCGGTCTTGTAGAAGGAATAGCGGCCGCCGCCCTCCTCGCGGATCTGCGCGTGCAATGAATGGGGCGGGCCCAGCGGCACGCCGTCCTCGCACAGCACCAGCGGCGACCGCGACGGCTCGCGCTCGCTGTCGCTGAGGGCATACAACGCCGGCGGCAGGCTGACATACCAGGCCGACCCGCCGTCCGGCGTGAAGGCAGTCTCGATCACGTGCTCGCGCAATGCGCCGGCCGCATCGGGGCGGAAGACCGTGGCGATGTCCGGTCGCGGCAGCGGGCGTGCCGCCGGCGGCGGCGGCGGCACGAACAGCGGCGCCGTCAGCGGCGGCGCGTCGACGCTCGCGTCGAACCGCCGCAACCGCGCCATCACCTCGCGCACCGTCACCGGGCGCAGCTCGACCCGCGCCCGCTCGCAGACCCGCTCGAGCAAATCGAACAGGGCAACGACATCCGGATAGCAATGCGGGATTACCCCCTCCGGCTCGGTCAGCCGGTATTCCCGGTTCATCGAGTGGGCGTGCGTCTTGAGGAACAGGCAGCGGTCGAGAGCCACCGATTTGGTCAGCCACTGCGCCAGGATCCGCTCCGGCGTCCGGAACAGGTCGCGGTTCGCCTGGGAATAGTAGTCGAGCGATGAATAGCTGCCTTTGAGCGGCGAGTTCCAGATGAAGAAACGGTCCTCGCGCAATGCGCCGCGGCATGAACCGAGCGCCCGCGGGTCGGCGGCGGGGTCGTCATAGGCCCGCGGCAGCGCCATTGGCAGACAGGTGAACGGCGCCTGGAGCCTGGCGTCGCAATGGCTGCGGCCGGCCGGAAACGAGAAGTCGCCAAATCCGCCCTGGCGCATCAGCATCGCCATCTCGTCGTCGACATGGCAGATGTCCGGGTCCGATGCGTTGAGCGCCCAATTGCCGTGGACGAAGGCCCAGCGCTCGAACGGCCTGCCGGTCTCCCGCGCAATTGCCTCGACGCACAGCCGGACATAGAGTTCGAGCCGCTGCAGGTCCGCCTCGGCGGTGCTGCATGCGTTGACCCACTGCGACACCGGATTGTCGAACGCCGAACCGTTGCGGGTGAAGAACTCGTGATGGACGTGCAGGTGAATTTCGTGACCGTCATCGGTGACAAGCGGCCGAATCGTTTCAGCAGCCAAGGCCTCCTGCGCCGCCAACCGCCCGCCGAAGGCGACGCCGTCGCCGTCGACACGCTCACCGCCCGCCACCGGGCCGGGCTCCACTTCCAGCCAGTACGGCACGAAGACGGCGTAGAACAGGCTAAGCTTCTGGGCGAAGCGCGACGAGCGCGCCATCACCGCCATCCGGTCGACCGCCCGGGCGCTGGCGTCGTCGATATTGAACGACCATGGCTCGAAATGGTCGGTATGGAAGTACCAGAGGCTGTCGCAGTCGCGCGCACGCAGCAGATCGGCGAGATCGTCAACCGTCATCAAAAACCCGTCCCTGCTCGCAGCGCCGGCCGCGGCGCGTGGCATCGTATAAACCGCGGCTGCGGCTGACAACATCAGGCAAGTGCGCAGCACCCGCTCACGGCTCGACCGACGACTTCGGTGCCGGCGGCGTTAGTGGAATGCCGTACACTTCGAGCGTGCGGCGTAGCATGCTGGCGGTGTCGAAGCGCTGTTTGACGAAGCGAGGCGCCTCGGCGCGTGCCCGTGCGAGCCATTCGGCGTCGCCGAGGCAGTAGAGTACGCGCTCGGCCAATGACGCGGCGTCGGCATCGCGGATCGTCCAACCGGTCACCCCCTGCCATACCGTCTCGCTCATGCCGCCGACATCGGGGGCGACGACCGGCACGCCGAGGCACTGCGCCTCGAGCAGCACGTTGGGCAGCCCCTCGTGGCGCGAGGTCAGCATCACGACGTCCATCGCCTTGTACCACGAGGCGATGTTGCTTTGCGGCCCCGGCAGGTGCAGCCGGTCGGCGATGCCGAGGCGGGCCGCCAACGCGGCCATCTCGGTGCGCATCGGGCCGTCGCCGCAGACGACGAAATGCGCCCGCGGCGCCGCCCGCGCCACCGCCGCGGCCGCCTCGACCCACAGCGACGGCCGCTTCTCCTCGCTCATCCGGAAGGCGCTGCCGAGCACCGGCGCATCGGCCGGGATCGCCAGCCCGTCCCGCGCATCGCGGGTCGCGGCAGGATCGACGCCGCGTTCCAATTCGGCGAAGTCGATGCCGTTATAGACGACCTCGATCGCCGCCGGGTCGAGCCCCAGCCACAGGGCGTAGTCGTCGGCGCCGGCCCGGCTGTTGTTGCTGAGGACGACCGATTTGTGGCCGAGCACCGCGCGGTAGGCCTCCTGCATGTACCGCTTGAGGCGCCGGCGCGGATTGTCGGGGCGCACGCTGCGCGCCGCCAGCACGATGCGCGGCACGCCGGCCAGCAATGCCGCCGCTACCGCGGTGAGGTTGGTGGCGTCCTGCCAGGCATGCACGATTTGCGGCCGCCGACGGCGGAACTCGGCCAGCCAGAATCCGATCGGGCGCACCATGTCGTCGGGGAAGTGGCCGATCAAGCGGCTGAAGCGGGCGCATTCATCCGGCATCGGCGCCGCTGCGTCGCCCGGCGTCGGCGGCACCACCACCTCGACCGCGGTGTCGGCCAGCAATGGCAGGAAGAAGTCGCGCCGGGTGCGGGCGTCGAGCGAGACGCAGAACAGCGCCAGGTCGAGCCCGAAAGCCGGGTCCGCCAGCCCGCGCAGCATCGTCACCAGCTGGCGTTCGGCGCCGCCCGGAGCGAGCGAGGCGCTGATCGCGATGACGCGCCGCGGCACCGGCTCGTAGCGCGCGACCTCGGTGTCGGCGAGACGGCGCACCAGCTGGAACAGCCGCTCGGGCACCAGGACTTCGCCAGCCGTCGGCGGGGCGCGATGCAGCGCCACGTGATCGATGCCGAGATCGTTGAGGATATGGACCGTCTTGACGAGCTGCTTTGCCACCGGCAACTCGTTCGCCTTCAGCTCGCGGCTGGCGAGAAGATGGTGGAAGGCGCCGTCGACGATCCCCTGCCGCAGGTAATACTGGCCGAGCTGCGCCTGGTGCGCGGCATCGTTGGGGTCGGCCGCGATCGCCCGCTCGAAATAGCCGATCGCCCGCTCGTCCAATTGCGCCGCCTGGGCGGCGAGCCCGAGCCGGGCCGCGGATTGCGCCGTCGCCGGCAACGCCGCTTCGGCGGAGTCGAGCGCCGCCACCGCCTCGGCCTCGCGTTCCGCCGACGCCAGCATGAAAACGAGCTCGTGCCAGGCGTCGATATTCTGCCGATTGCGGCCGCAGATCGCTTGCCACTGCTCGATCGCCTCATCGAGGCGGCCTAGCCGCCGCAACAGCCGTCCGCG
>JBLMXS010000152.1:0-8336 GCA_050257895.1 Thiohalocapsa sp. | reverse complement strand
CTGTGGCAGACCATCGGGCGCACCCTCGACCTGTTCTCGCCGCAGCAATGTCGAAACTTCTTCAAGCAGGCAGGCTATGCAATCTGATCGGAAACCGCTCTAGCGGCGGCGCGACGCCATGTCGCCGCGCTATGCCGCAGCCGCGGGCGGGTGCGCGGTATTGTGCTGGATCGCCCGCAAGTGGTCGTTGATGCGGAAGAACACGATCAGGATCTCGCAATAGATCCGCGCCAACAGCGGCCCGAGAATGATGATCAGCAGCGCCGCCAGGATCGACCATCCGCCTTGCGTCATCTCGACGATGCCGGAAATGACCGTGATGGAGACGGCGATCCAGAACAGCGCCTGGATCACGAATGGCGTGATCATCGTCTCGAAACGCAGAAAATCGTTCATCTCGGCTCCCCCCTTTGCGATTGCATAAGTGCTCGTAATAATAACCTATGTTGCGACAGCACAGCGAGTGCTCGCATTGCGGGCAGCGGGCGGTGCCTGAGCGGGGAGACCAGCGTGCGCGGCAGCGTTATCGGGTTCGACCCGGACAGCAATACCGGCGCCATCAGCGGCGACGACGGCAGCCGCTACGACTTCGTGCGGGCCGATTGGCGCGCCGCCACGCCGCCGGCGCGCAACACCGTCGTCGATTTCGTGCCGGACGGGCGGCGCGCAATCGAGATCCATCCGGCGCTCGACTTCTCGGATCCCACCGAGGCGAGCACGGCGCAGGTCATCTACATTCTCTACCTTGTCAGTCTGGCGGTCGGGGTGACGGCGCTGATCGGCGTGATCATGGCCTATGTCTACCGGTCCGATGCGCCTGATTGGGTTGCGGCACATTACCGGTACCTGATCCGGACGTTCTGGATAGGGCTGCTTTATGGCCTGATCAGCGTCGCGACCGCGATCATCGTCGTCGGCCTCCTGTTTGGCGTCTTCACCTTCGTGTGGTGGATCGTGCGCTGCATCAGGGGGCTGAAGTGGATCTCGCAGGGCGTGCCGCCGCCGCAGCCGGCGACCTGGCTGTGGTGATGGCGTAGGGAAGCCCAGTCGTGCGCGGCAATATCATCGCCTTCGACCCCGGCGCCAATACCGGCGCGATCAGCGGTTTCGACGGCAGGCGCTACGATTTCACGGCGATGGAATGGCATGGCGCGGGTCGGCCAAGGCGCGGCGACATCGTCGATTTCGTGCCGGACGCGCAGCGCGCCACGCGAATCTATCTGGTCGAGACGGGCTATGTGCAGCCCGGTCTTGCCGAATTGTATTTGTCGCCGCGCGGCCGGGCTTCCCGCTCGCAATACTGGCTTTGGTTCATCCTGCCGGTAACGGTGATCAGCCTGGCGCTCAATCTCCTCGAACTGCTCGACCACCGGGTGATGCCGGTCATCACCGCCCTGTGGCAGCTGGCGGTGCTGTGGCCGGGCATCGCCGTGCTGGTCAAGCGCATCCACGACCGCGACAAGTCAGCATGGCTCTTGCTGGCGCTTTACGGGCCGCTTTTCGCGGCGCTGCTGTTCACCGGCGCCGCCTTCATCGCGGGCGCCGCCGGCAGCGACGTCGGCGCCTGGACGTGCGGCGTCATCGCCGTCGTGCTGTGGGTCGCGACGCTTTGCGTCGGCATCTGGTTTTTTGTCGAGTTCGGTTGCCTGCGCGGCACGATCGGCGCCAATCGCTTCGGGCCCGATCCCGTGCCGGCGCGATAGCGCTCATTGATCGGCTAGACGGTCCGGACCGCCGGCCTCTGGCCGGCATGCCGCGGGACGCCGGCGGTTCAAGGACTGGCTGTTCAACGACAATGAGCACTAGCGGCGATGGCGATAGCGCGACGGCAGGAACGGCGCCAGTTCGGCCGTCGCCTGCTCGGGCGGCGGCGGCGCGACGAGCCGCAGCGCGGCCAGCCGCAGCCGGCGCAGGCAGCCCGACAGGCCGCCGTCCGCCTCCGCGTCGCGCAGACTCGCCATGCCGCGGCGCCGATAGGCGGCGACCCATCGCACGACGCTGCGCTCGCCGACGCCGAACGCCGCGGCCGCCTGTGCCGGCGTCCAGCCGTCGACCAGGACCCGCTGCACGATGCGGCCGCGCGTCGCCGCCGGAAGATTGCCCGGAACATTCCCGTTGGCCGTCGAAGCCCTCGCCATTCTCGCACCCTCAGCCGAAACCGTAGCCCTGCCTCGGGCCGGCTGTGCGCGCGGGAGAGAAGCGGGGCTGTTGCGATAACGTCGGGCGGCGCGATGTTATCCCGGCGGCCGGATTATCCGTTTGGCGCGGCGAGATCGACGACGACGCGGCCGCGGATCGCGCCGGCGAGGATGCGCGGCGCCAGCGCCGGCAGGTCGGCGAGCTGGACCTCCTCGGTGATCGCGTCGAGCCGGTCGAGCGGCAGGTCAGCTGCGAGCCGCTGCCACGCGGCGATTCGTTCCTCGCGCGGGCACATCACCGAATCGATCCCGAGCAGGTTGACGCCGCGCAACAGGAACGGGATGACGCTCGCCGGCAGGTCGTTGCCGCCGGCCAGCCCGCAGGCGGCGACGCTGGCGCGGTATTTCAGCTGCGTCAGGACCGTCGCCAGCGTGTTCCCGCCGACCGCGTCGACGGCGCCGGCCCAGCGCTCGCGGTCGAGCGGCCGCGACGGCTTTGCGGCAAGAGCGGCGCGCTCGATCAACTCGGCGGCGCCAAGGCCTTCGAGATAGGCACGCAGTTCCGGCCGGCCAGTTGACGCGACAATGCGGTGGCCGAGCGCCGACAACAGCGACACGGCGATGCTGCCGACGCCGCCGGCGGCGCCGGTCACCAGCACCTCGCCAGCGCCGGGCACGAGGCCGTGCCGCTCGAGCGCGAGGGTCGCCAGCATCGCGGTAAAGCCGGCGGTGCCGATCGCCATCGCCTGCCGCGTCGTGAGCGCGTCGGGGAGCGGCACCAGCATGTCCGCTTCGACGCGCGCCTTCTCGGCAAACCCGCCCCACCGCACCTCGCCGACCCGCCAGCCGGTGAGGATCACCCTGTCGCCGGGCTTGAACTGCGGCGATGCGGAGTGTTCGACGATTCCGGCGAAATCGATCCCCGGTACATGCGGGTACTGCCGCACCAGCCGGCCGATTCCCTGCAGGATCATCCCATCCTTGTAGTTGAGCGTCGAATAGTCGACGCGGACCGTGACCTCGCCCGGCGGCAGCCGCGCTTCTTCGACTTGTTCGAGGCGCGGCACCACCTTGCCGCCCTCCTCGTGCAAGATCAGGGCGCGGAACTCGGTCATTGCCGCCGCTCCCCCTCACCCTCCCACGCTGCGCGTGGCCCCCTCCCTCTTCCCGCAGGCGGGGCGAGGGGACAGGGCGGCAGCACCGTGCTCCCTCTCCCCGCTTGCCGGCAGAGGGTTGGGGTGAGGGGCATGGTTCAGCTCCGCAGCGGTTCCAGGATGCTGACGAAATTGGCGACGGCGGCGCCACCCATGTTCATGATGCCGGCGAGCCGGGCGTCCGGGATCTGCATGTCGCCGGCTTGCCCCGTCACCTGCATCGAGCCCAGCACGTGCATCGAGACGCCGGTGGCGCCGACCGGGTGGCCCTTCGATTTGAGCCCGCCTGACGGGTTGATCGGCAGCCGCCCCTTCTTCTCGGTCCAGCCTTCGAGAATCGCGCGGGCGCCCTCGCCGGGCCCGGTCAGCCCCATCGCCTCGTACTCGATCAGCTCGGCGATCGTGAAGCAATCGTGCGTCTCGACCAGATCGAGGTCGTCGAGCCCGAGCCGGGCGTTCGCCAGCGCGCGCTTCCACGCCAAGGCCGGCCCGTCAAAGGCGAGGATGTCGCGCTTCGACATCGGGAGAAAATCGTTGACCTGCTCGGCGGCACGGAACGTCACCGCCTTTTTGAGCGCCAGCGCGGTCGGCAGATCGGCCAGCACGAGCGCCGCGGCGCCGTCGGACACCAAGGAGCAGTCGGTGCGCTTCAACGGCCCGGCGACCAGCGGGTTCTTGTCGGAAACGGCGCGACAGAACTCGTAGCCGAGATCGCGCCGCATCTGCGCCAGCGGGTTGGCGACGCCGTTCTTGTGGTTCTTGGCGGCGATGCGCGCCAGCGCATCCGACTGGTCGCCGTAGCGCTGGAAGTATTTCTGGGCGATCTGGCCGAAGATGCCGGCGAAGCCGCCCTCGATCTTGTCCTCCTCCTTGCGGTAGGAGGCGCGCAGCAACAGGTCGTTGACCTCGGCGCCCGAGACCTCCGTCATCTTCTCGACGCCGACGACGAGGACGAGGCGCGCCTTCTGCGCGGCAATCGCGTTGAGCCCCATATGGATCGCCGCCGAGCCGGTGGCGCAGGCGTTCTCGACGCGCGTCGCCGGCTTGAAGCGGAACGCCGGATCGGCCTGGAACACCAGCGAGGCCGGGAATTCCTGCTTGACGAAGCCGCCGTTCATCGTGCCGAGGAACACCTGGTCGATATCGGCCGCGCCGACGCCGGCATCGGCCAGCGCGTCCTGCGCCACCTCGACGATCAGCGATTCGACGTCGCGCCCCTCGTGCTTCCCGAACTTGGTATGCGCCCAGCCGACGATGCATCCGGTCATGCGCTCGTTCTCCCTCCGCGTGCGCCCGGCACCACGATAGCAAAGCCAGCGGCCGGCGCTCCATCCTATATGGTGATCGCCGCCTCGTCGAAACGGCAGGCGGCCTCGCTGCACGCCGCCACCGGCAGTTCCTGCCGCAACCCCGGGCTGCGGGGCGCGTTTCCTGCCAGGATGGAGGGATACTTCAAGCAGCTGACGCTGTGGCTCGCCTCCGGGAGCGAGGCCGCGGCGGCGTTGGTCATCGGCCTCGCAACGATCGAGGCGACGCTGCGCGCCCTCTGGCTGTTTGCCGAGGCGGCGCGGCCGCAGCAGCCGGATCGGCGGGCGCATCAGGACGATAAGGAGCATGTGCGGCTGCGCCTTGGGCGCTGGCTCGCGGTGGCTCTCGAATTCGAGCTCGCGGCCGATGTGCTGCGCACCGCGGTCGCGCCGACCTGGCAGGAGATCGGCCAGCTGGCGGCGATCATCGTGCTGCGGACGCTGCTGAATTTCTTTCTGCAGAAGGAGATCGACAAGGCGGAAGCCCGGGCGGCGGCGCGCGCGCCGATGCGGCCCGGCATCGAGGCTGGCTGAGACCGGCAATGGACGCGATTTTCGGCAGCGGGCAGGATCTCGCCTGGTATCAGGAATGCGTCCGCGCGGCGCTGATCTTCGCCTTCGGACTGACGCTGGTGCGGCTGGCCGGGCGCCGCATTTTCGGCAAATGGTCGGCGCTCGACATCATCGTGTCGATCATGATCGGCTCCAATCTTGGCCGGGCGTTGACCGGCAATGCGCAGCTCTGGGGCACCCTCGGCGCGACTCTGCTGCTCGTTTGCCTGCACTGGGTCCTGGCCCGGCTCGCGGCCGGCTCACCGGTCTTGTCGCACCTGTTCGAGGGACGCCATGTCGAACTGGCCGCCGCCGGGAAAGGCCGCGCCGAGGCATTGCGGGGTTACGCCGTCAGCGAGGCCGACCTCAACGAAGCCTTGCGGCAGGCCGGCGTTACCGACATCGCCGCGACGCGGGTCGTGACGCTCGAACCCAGCGGCAAGATAACGGTGCTGAAGTGACGCGCGGCGATGATCTTTCATGATGCGATGGCGGACTAGCGGTTAGGATCGCGCGGCGAGCGGCAACCGATTGGAACCCGCGATGATCACGCTGCGCCGGCCCGATGACTGGCACGTGCATTTCCGCGACGGCGCAATGCTGCGCCAGGTCGCGCCGCTGACAGCGCGGCAGTTCGCCCGCGCCATCGTCATGCCGAACCTGGTGCCGCCCGTCACCACGGTTGACGCGGCGCTCGCCTATCGCGAACGCATCATTGCAGCGCTGCCGAACGGGGCTGCGTTCACACCGCTGATGACGTGCTACCTGACCGACGACAGCGACCCGGCCGAGATCGAGCGCGGCTTCCGGGCCGCGGTCTTCACGGCCGTCAAGCTCTACCCGGCGCATGCGACGACGCATTCGGCGCACGGGGTCACCGCGATCGACCAAGTAATGCCGGTGCTGGAGCGGATGGCGGCGCTGGCGATGCCGCTCCTCGTCCATGGCGAGGTGACCGACCCGGAGGTCGACATCTTCGACCGCGAGGCGGTGTTCATCGACCGCGTCCTCGACCCGCTGCGCCGTCGCCTGCCCGAGCTGCGCGTCGTGCTCGAACACGTCACGACGGAGGAGGCGGTGGCCTATGTCGCGACGGGCGGGCCGAACATCGGTGCGACGATCACCGCGCACCACCTAGTCATCAGCCGCAATGCGCTGTTCCAGGGCGGCATCCGGCCGCATCTCTATTGCCTGCCGATCGCCAAGCGCGAGAAGCATCGCCTTGCGCTGCGCCGCGCCGCGACTTCGGGCAACCCGGCCTTCTTACTCGGCACCGACAGCGCGCCGCACGCCGCACCCACCAAGGAGACCGCCTGCGGCTGCGCCGGCATCTTCACCGCGCCCACCGCCCTCGAACTCTACGCCGAGGTATTCGAGGAAGAGGGCGCGCTCGACCGCCTCGAGGCCTTCGCCTCGCTGAACGGCCCCGCCTTCTACGGCCTGCCGCCGAACGAGGCGCGCGTCACGCTGCGCCGCGAGCCAGTGACGGTTCCTGAACGGGTCGGCCACGGCGAGCTTGCGGTCGTGCCGTTCCGCGCCGGGGAGCGCCTGCGCTGGCGGTTGCTTCCGTAATGATCATCCCGACTTTCGCTTTCGCCGGGATGACAAGGATGGTGGTGCGGCTCGACTTCTCCGCTAGCGCTTCCGCATAATCGCGATCGTTGGCGAAAGCGGAGGGCGGGCATGGAAGCGTGGTGGCAGTGCGAGATTCCCTATCCATTCGTGCCGCCCGATGTGTTGGCTAAGGCTGACTCGGTGCGCGGCAGCCTGCCCAACCGCTATTGCGATCCGCGCATCGCCGCCGATCTGTTCGAAGAGGTGATCGACGAGTTTCTGTTGTGTGACGAACTCGGCGTCAACGTGCTGGCGATCGAGCACCACGCCGGCATCAATTCGCTGCTCGGCGCCAACCCGATGCTGGTCGGCATCCTGGCGCGCCAGACGAAGAACGTGCGCATCCTCTCGCTCGGCACGCTGCTGTCGCTGCGCCCCGACCCGGTGCGCATCGCCGAGGAATACGCCACCGCCGACGTCATTTCGCGCGGCCGGCTCGATATCGGCTTTGTCAAGTCGGGCGGCACCGAGATGCCGTCGGCCAACGCCAACCCCGTCCGGAACGAGGAGCGCTATTGGGAGGCGATCGACCTGATCCGGAAGGCGCTCACCTCGCATGACGGCCCGTTCAGCTGGGAGGGCAAGCATTTCACGCATCGCCACGTCAACATCTGGCCGCCGCCCTTCCAGCGGCCGCATCCGCCGATGTGGTCGGCGACCGGCGACCCCAAGAGTGCGGCCGAGGTCGGCCGCCGCGGCATGCGGCATGTGCTGGTGCTGCGCGGCGTCGAGGGGACGCGGCGGGCCTACCAGGCGCATCGCCAGGCGCGGCGGGACGCCGGATTGCCGCCGGTGACGACCGATAATTTCGCCTACGCCGCCTTTGTCTATGTCGGCGACAGCGAGGAGGAAGGCCGGAGCATCGGCAGCAAGCTGTTGTGGTTCCTCAACACCAGCCTCAAATCGGCGCCGCAGCATTCGCGCTTCCTGCCGGGGACGGCGCCGCCCGAGATGGCGCCGCAGGTCTGGCGGGACGCTCCGCGCCCCGCCGGCAGCGGCGGGCCGAATTTGACCAATGCGGAAAAGGGCGTCGCGCCGTCGGCGCAGCAGAACGCCAGGAGGCTGATGTCGATCGGCCTCGACGAGGCGATGGCGATGGGGATCCTGTTTGTCGGCAACCCCGACAGCGTCTATCGGCAGATCACCGAGTTCTATGACAAGGTCGGCGGTTTCGGGCACCTGTCGCTGGTCGGCCGCTCCGGCTTTATGACGCACACAGAGTCGGAGAAGGGGATCAAGCTCTTCGCCAACGAAGTCCTGCCGCGCCTCAAGGAAATCAAGCCGGTCGAGGCGGTCTGAGCCGCACCGGGACCGCGGGCCTCTGGCCCGCGTGCGGGCGGGACGCCCGCGGTCCGCACGGGTCAGGAGTCGCCAATGCCCTATGCCCATCCGGAGGCGCTGGTCAGCACCGAGTGGCTGGCGGCGCACCCCGAGCTGGTCCGCACGATGTCGGTGAAGCCGCCGATGGGCGCCGGCCGCGTCAGGTTGATGGAGGTCGCCGGCCCGAACGGCCTGGTTGATCTGCAGCCGTGCGGCGGCACCCACATCCGCAACACCGCCGAGATCGGGCC
>JBLMXS010000151.1:0-4678 GCA_050257895.1 Thiohalocapsa sp. | reverse complement strand
GGCCGAGCTGGAGCGCGTCGCGCGCGAGGGCGGCGGTTGGGCCGACCCCGACACGCTGATCACGCCGCGCTCGTTCGACGTCGCAGTGCGCGTCGTCGGCGGCACGCTGGCGGCGGTCGATGCGGTCGTCTCGGGCGACGTCGGATCGGCGTTCTGTCTCGTGCGGCCGCCGGGGCACCACTCGTCGGAGCGGCGGGCGATGGGGTTTTGCCTGCTGAACCACGTCGCGGTCGGGGCGCTGCGGGCGCGCCAGGCACACGGAATTGAGCGCGTTGCCGTCGTCGATTTCGACGTGCATCACGGCAACGGCACGCAGGCCTGCTTCTGGGACGATTCGAGCCTGTTCTACGCCTCGACGCACCAGTCGCCGCTCTATCCCGGAACCGGCTCGCGCCGCGAGACGGGGGTCGGCAACATCGTCAACGTGCCCTTGCCGCCGATGGCCGGCTCGTCCGAATTCCGCGATGCCTTCGAGGACGAGGTGCTGCCGGCGCTCGACCGGTTTCGCCCGGCGATGGTGCTGATCTCGGCCGGGTTCGATGCCCATCGCCGCGACCCGCTGGCGCAGCTGATGCTGGACACCGCCGACTACGCCTGGGTTACCGAGCAACTCGTCGACATCGCCCGCCGGCATGGCGAAGGCCGTGTCGTCTCGACTCTCGAAGGCGGCTACGACCTGGACGCATTGGCGGCGAGCGCCGCCGCCCATGTCCGGGTGCTGATGCAGGCGGTCTAGGGACGCCGACGGCGGCTCGCTGGCCGCCGTGGCAAAATCTGTTGTAAATTCGCAACGAGACGCGGTATTCGCGGTTTACGCACCAAGAACCGCATCATATCCGCCTTTTCATTGTATTGAGTAGGGACGCAGATGAGCGATCCGCCGATCAGCAATCCAGTCGGGTTCGACGAGATCGCCGCCATGAGCTTTGAAGACGCGCTCGCCGAACTGGAGCAGATCGTGCGGCGCCTCGAAGCCGGCCAGGTCCGGCTCGACGAAGCGATCCAATGCTACGAACGGGGAGCCCAGCTGAAGCAGCATTGCGAACAGAAGCTGAGCGAGGCTCAGCAGCGCGTCGACCGCATCGTGATCGGCCCCAACGGTGCAATCGGGGCCGAGCCGGCCAAGCTCGACTGAGCAGGACCGACAACCGTGACCGAGACACTGTGGCCGGACAACGCCTCGCTCGCCGAGGCGACGGCGGTGGCGACCGAACTGACCGACGCCCTGATCGGGCGGCTGCTCGAAGTGCCGCCGGGGCTGGAGGCACGCGTCTACGAGGCGATGCGCTACTCCGCGCTGGCGCCGGGCAAGCGGCTGCGCCCGCTCCTGGTGCTGGCGAGCGCCCGGCTGTTCGGCGTCGCCCGGCGCAGCGCCTTGCAGGTCGCGGCGGCGATCGAGATGGTGCACGCCTACTCGCTGATCCACGACGATCTGCCGGCGATGGACGACAGCGATTTGCGGCGCGGCCGCCCGACCTCGCACAAGCAGTTCGACGAAGCGACCGCCGTCTTGGCCGGTGACGGGCTGTTGACGATGGCGTTCGAGGTCCTGGCGCACCCCGACACGCACGGCGATCCGGCGGTGCGCATCGAGCTTGTCACCGCGCTCGCCGCGGCGGCCGGCGCCGCCGGTATGGTCGGCGGCCAGATGATCGACTTGATCGCCGAGACGCAGAATCTCGACATCGGCGCCATCACGCGGCTGCAGCGGATGAAGACCGGCGCGCTGATCGCCTTTGCCTGCGAGGCCGGCGCCGTCCTCGCCAAGGCGGCGCCCGAGCTGCGCCTCGCCTTGCGCGGCTATGCCCACGACCTCGGGCTGGCCTTCCAGATCGCCGACGATCTGCTCGACGTCGAGGGGTCGGCGGCCGAAACGGGCAAGCCGGTCGGCGCCGACGCCGCCGCCGGCAAGGCGACGTTCGTCTCGATCCTCGGCCCCGAGCGCGCCCGCGCTCAGGCCGAGCTCCTGGTGAATCAGGCGGTTGCCCATCTCGATTTGTTCGAAGAACGCGCGGAACTTTTGCGACAAGTTGCGCGATTCGTCGTAAACCGAAGGACGTAAGACGCGAGGAGCCTACAATTGGATGACAAGCCCCTCCACATCTCCAACCGCACGCCGCTGCTCGACCGCATCAAGGTGCCGGCCGATCTGCGCAAGCTGCCGGAAGCCGATCTCCGGCAGGTCGCAGACGAACTGCGCGCCGAGCTGATCGACGCCGTCTCGATCACCGGCGGCCATTTCGGCGCGGGGCTGGGCGTCGTCGAGCTGACCGTCGGCCTGCATTACGTGTTCGATACGCCGCATGACCGGCTGATTTGGGACGTCGGGCACCAGGCCTATCCGCACAAGATTCTGACCGGACGGCGCGACCGTATCCGCACGATCCGCCAGGGCGGCGGGCTGTCCGGCTTTACGAAGCGCTCCGAAAGCGAATACGACCCGTTCGGCGCCGCGCACAGCTCGACCTCGATCTCGGCCGGGCTCGGCATGGCGGTGGCGCGCGACTTCAAGGGCGAGAAGCGCAACGTCATTGCGGTCATCGGCGACGGCGCGATGAGCGCCGGCATGGCCTACGAGGCGATGAACAACGCCGGCTCGATGGATTCCCGCCTGATCGTCATCCTCAACGACAACGACATGTCGATCGCGCCGCCGGTCGGCGCGATGAGCGCTTATCTGTCGCGCGTCCTCTCGTCGAAATCGTTCCTGTCGCTGCGCCACCTCGCCGGCGAGGCGGCAAGCCACCTGCCGAAGCGGCTCGAGCACATGGCGCGCCGTGCTGAGGAACTGGCGCGCAGCTTCGTTACCGGCGGCACGCTGTTCGAAGAACTGGGCTTCTACTATGTCGGCCCGATCGACGGCCACAACATCGACCACCTGCTGCCGGTGCTGAAAAACATCCGCGACAGCAAGGAGCAGGGCCCGGTCTTGATCCATGTCGTGACCGAGAAGGGGCACGGCTACCTGTCGGCCGAACAGTCGGAGGACAAGTGGCACAGCGTCGCCAAGTTCGACGTCATCACCGGCACGCAGGCGAAATCGAGCTCGAAGGCGCCGTCCTACACCAGCGTCTTCGCCAAATCGCTGATCAAGCACGCCGAAGTGGACGACAGGATCGTTGCGATCACCGCGGCGATGCCGTCCGGCACCGGGCTCAACCTGTTCGGCGATCGCTTCCCGAAGCGCACCTTCGATGTCGGGATCGCCGAGCAGCACGCGGTGACGTTCGCCGCCGGGATGGCGGCCGAGGGAATGAAGCCGTTCGCCGCGATCTACTCGACTTTCCTGCAGCGCGCCTATGACCAGGTCGTGCACGACGTTGCGATCCAGAAACTGCCGGTGCGCTTTGCGATCGACAGGGCCGGGCTGGTCGGCGCCGACGGCCAGACGCATGCCGGCTCGTTCGATGTTTCCTATCTCGGTGCGCTGCCCGGCTTCGTCATTATGGCGGCCGGCGACGAAGCCGAACTGATGCACATGGTCGCGACCTGCGTTGCGATCGAGGATGCGCCGTCGGCAGTGCGTTTTCCACGCGGCGACGGCGTCGGCGTGCCGCTCCCCGAGATCGGCGTGCCGCTCGAGATCGGCCGCGGCCGCCTCATGCGCGAGGGCACCAGCATCGCGATCCTCAATCTCGGGGGCCGCCTCGCCGAGTGCCTGAAGGCGGCCGACGAGCTCGGCACCTACGGGCTGTCGACGACGGTCGCCGATGCACGCTTCGCAAAGCCGCTCGACACCGACCTCGTCAACCGGCTGGCGCGGGAGCACGAGGTCTTGATCACGATCGAGGAGGGTGCGATCGGCGGCTTCGCCAGCTTCGTGCTGCACCATCTCGCGGCGACGGGGCAGCTCGACCACGGGCTGAAGATCCGCCCGATGATTCTGCCCGACGTCTTTCTCGACCACGATGCGCCCAATGCGCAGTACGAGACCGCCGGCCTCAACGCCCGCCACATCGTCGCCACCGCGCTCGCCGCCCTCGGCCGCGACATCGCCCAGCAGCCGGCCCGCGCCTGACATTCCTCGCTGCCGCTGTCCTGGCGAAAGCCTGGCGAAAGCCGGGACCCATCGGTCAGCCGACGGAAAGCCTGACGATGGATCCCGGCTTTCGCCGGGAAATCCGTTGTCAATCCCAGCGCGGGAGCACGCCGGAGACGATGTAATCGCGGGCGGCCTGTTGGATCTCGTGGACTGGCAAGGTTTCCGTCCGCCGGCGCGAGCCGCCCGTCGCGGAACTGCGGCGGTGCGATGCGATCATCGCCGGGATCGCGGCGATCGCAACCACGGCTCCGCCTAACGCAAGCGCGATCAATGCCGTGCTCACAGTCGCACTCCCGGCTACTGCGCCACCCGCACCAGCTTCTGCAGGCTGCGAAGTCCGGCGGGGACTGGTGGCCCGGGGTTCGTATAGTTCTGCCAGGCGGTCCATGAGACTTCGCCGATATAGACGTCGCCGTGGCGGTCGACGCACAGCCCGTGCGGCGCCGAGAGCTGGCCGTGCGGCAGCCCCGATTTCTCGTCGACGCGGCCCAGCAGCTTGCCGTCGCGCGACAGGATCGACAGGCGCGGGCCGAGATTGGGGAAGGCGATGTTGACCGGCTGGTGGGGCCCCAATTCGCCGATATAGCAGCAGCCGTTCGCGCCGCCCTCCATGTAGAGGCCGCACGGGCGGTGCAG
>JBLMXS010000150.1:0-5038 GCA_050257895.1 Thiohalocapsa sp. | reverse complement strand
ATGCAGGTTCTCCCACAGCGGCGCCAGATTGGCTGGCGCGATCGCGTCGTAGAAAGCCTGCCGTTCCGGGGTGCGGGCGGGGGTTTGTTCGCTTGCCATGCCGTCTCCTACCCAGCGAGTTTGCTTCGTCGCTGCGCTCCTCGCAATGACGCCGCTTCTTTTACGTCATTGCGAGCGGAGCGAAGCAATCTCGCCGGTCTGTCCTGCGGTTACTCCGCCGCCTGGCGCGGGCGCTCGCCGAGCGTGAAGCCGATCTTGGCGAGGTCCGCCAAGAGCGCGGCCGATTGCGCTTCGTCGAGCGGCGTCATCGGCGGCCGCACCGCGGCCCAGGCAGAATCGTGGTGGAAATGCGCGACGATGCGCTTCAGCGCCGGCACCATCGGGTAGGCCTGGATCGTCTTGCGCGCCAGCGTGATCTCGGCCTGCTAGGCGTCGGCCTGCGGCGTCCGCCAGTTCTCGTAGACCTTGCGGATGCCGGCCGCGTTGACGTTGCCGGTGGCTGTAATGCAGCCTACTGCGCCCTTCCGCAGCCCGTCGAGCAGGAACACCTCCGAGCCGGGGAAGACGGAGAACCCCGGGAAGCGCTCGAGCAGGGCGGCGGTGTTGTTCCAGTCGCCGGAGCTGTCCTTGAGACCGACAACGGTCTGCGGGTAGGCCTCGATCAGCCGCCCGACGAGGTCGAGCGACAGGCCGAGCACGGTCTGCGGCGGGATGTGGTAGAGGTACATCCGAAGCGCGGCCGAGCCGACCCGGTCGATGACCGAGGCAAAAAACGCAAACAGCCCATCGTCGCTCATTCCCTTGTAATAGAACGGTGGCAGCATCAGGACGCCGCCGACGCCGTGGCCGACCGCGTGGCGGATCAATGTCGCCGCCTCGGTCACCGAGCACGAGCCGGTGCCGGGCATCAGCTTGGCCGGCGGGATGCCGGCGGCGACGAGGCGGTCGAGCAGTTCCATGCGCTCGCCGGCCGCCATCGAATTGGCTTCGCTGGTGGTGCCGAAGATCGCCAGCCCGTCCGCCCCCTGGTCGAGCAGAAAACGGCAGAAGCCGATAAAGCGGCCGGCATCGGGCGCGCCGTCGCTCATGAACGGGGTCAAGACCGGGACCAGCACCCCGGCAAACGGCGTTGCGGCCATGTGTTTTCTCCTGCAGAAAGCGGCGGCGGATACGGCAATAAGCGCGTTGCCGATCGAGGCGTCAACCGGAGACTGCCCCTCACCCTGTCCCTCTCCCCGTCGAAACGGAGGGAGGGAACGCAGCTGCAATGCCGGAGTAATCTCCCTCTCCCCGCTTGCGGGGAGAGGGCCGGGGTGAGGGGCGGCCGGCGGCCGTCACACCGTCTGCAGGATCTTTTCCTTGGTGATCTCGGGCGTCAGCTCGGCGCGCCAGTCGACATCGCGGTCCAGCACCTCTTCGCCGGCGTGGATGTTGTAGTAGCTGGTGCCGGTGCCGGCCGGGTTGCCGCCCTCCTGCACCGCCATGACCGCCGCCCGCAGCATGCGCCGCGTCTGGCCGATCGCCTTGTCGGCGGGGCCCAGATGCTCCTTCGAGCGGTCGACGATCGCACCCATGCTTTCCTGCAGCGCACGATCCTGCTGGTTGATGCCGTCGATGCCGGTATAGCTCTCGGTCTTCTGCACCTCGCGATTGATGCCGTAATTGTTCGACCGGTTCTGCTTCGAGCGGAAGGTCGTCTGATCGACGAAATCGGGGCCGTTGCCGATGCCGCGCTCGCGCTTGTCCTCCTCGGTCAGCGGCGCCTCGGTCGTCGAATACATCCAGTTGTAGACCATGCAGTTGTAGTCATCCATCGGCACCCAGATGTGGCCGGCGTCCATCGGCAGCCCGGATTCCGAGCGCGACGGGCGGATCTGGTGGAACGGCATCACGAAGTGGTAGGCGCGGATGTGGACGTCGTTGGTCTCGCCGAGCGGCCGGATGCCGGCGTAGAGATAGCCGTAATCGGTAACGTCGACGACCAGCTTGGGCGCCTTGCCGCGGACAAACGGGGAGGACGGCTTGATGCCGCCGCGGGTCGAGTTGTCGGTCAGCAGCCGGTGCAGGATCGGCGCGTGCGAGGTGTCGATGCCGCCCTCCAGGGCCTGCAGCCAGTTGCATTCCTCGATCACCTTGGAGACGTGGCGGCGCGCTTCGGGCACCTGCGTCCAGGCGAATTTCGGCAGCGGCGGCATCTTGTCGGCCGGGCCGAGATAGGCCCAGACGAGCCCGCCCAGCTCGACGGTCGGGTAGGCGGTGAGATGGATGTGCTGCTTGAACTGATGTTCCGGCGGCTCGTTGAGCTGATCGACGCAGTTGCCTTCGACGTCGAATTTCCAGCCGTGATAGACGCAGCGCAGGCCGCATTCCTCGTTGCGCCCGAAAAACAGCGAGACGCGGCGATGCGGGCAGAATTCGTCGACGAGGCCGATGCGGCCGTCGCTGTCACGGAACGCGACGAGGTCCTCGCCCATCAGCTTGACGCGGACCGGCGGGCAATCGGGCTCGGCGATCTCCGACGACAGGCAGGCGGGAATCCAATACCGCCGCATCGCATTGCCCATCGGCGTGCCCATGCCGACGCGGGTGATCAGCTCGTTTTCTTTCGGTGGCAGCATCGGTGGTTTCCTCCTTCAGCGCGTGCCGTCAGCATAGCCGATCTCCCCGCAAAAGGCAGGGATTTTGGACCCACCCCACCCCTCACCTGCGCTCAAGTCGGAGCGGCGCCGGGTGCCGCTGAGCGGCTATAATGGCGCTCCCACCCGTGGAGCAAGAACCATGCCCGATCCCGTCCCCGCTCCCGCCTCCTCCTCGCGGCGAGCGACGGCGCGCCGCCGCGCCGGCGCCGCGCACCGCTGCCAAGTCTGCGGCAACAGTTTCTCCGGCCACAACATCCTGCCGGCGGCGCTGGTGCGTGACGTTATCGTCGGGCTGATCACCGCCAAGCTGCCGGCGTGGGACCCGACAGGCTTCATCTGCCGCCCCTGCCTCAACGGCTTCCGCACCGAGTTCGTCCGCGCCGAGATGGCGAAGGACCGCGGCGAATTGTCGGCGCTCGAAGAAGGGGTGATGCGCAGCCTGCACGACGGGGCGCTGGTCGCCGGCAATCTCAACACGCAGTTCGACCGCTCGCTGAGCCTCGGCGAGCGGATAGCCGACAAGGTGGCCGAGTTCGGCGGATCCTGGCGCTTCATCATTACGTTTTTCGTCGTGATCATCCTGTGGATCGCCGCCAACAGCCTCTACCTGCTGTTCCAGCCATTCGACCCCTACCCCTACATCCTCTTGAACCTGGGATTGTCATTGCTGGCGGCGGTGCAGGCGCCGATCATACTGATGAGCCAGAACCGCCAAGAGTCGCGCGACCGGCTGCGCGCCGAGAACGACTACCAGGTCAACCTTAAGGCCGAGTTGGAGGTGCGCACGATCAGCGAAAAGCTCGACCTGTTGATCCACCACCAATGGGCGCACCTGTTGGAGATTCAGCAGGTCCAGACCGAGATGATCGAGGACATGCTGGGGCGGGCGAGATAGCCTTCACGATCCAGGCGGGCGCTCTCGTTCCTTGCTTGTGTAGGTCCCTGCGCAGGCAGGGACCCATCGAGCAGCGTCAGGAGCCCGCCGGACCATGGGTCCCTGCCTGCGCAGGGACCTTCAAAGGGCAAGACCAGAGGAGCCTCTCACACCGTCTGCAAGATCTTCTCTTGCGTGAGGCCCCGGGCCAGCTCGGTGCGCCAGTCGGCGTCGCGGGGCAGGACCTTGAGGTCGGTCGACAGCGTATAGTAGCTGGTGCCGAGGCCGGGCGGGGTGCCGCCCTCCTGAACGGTCTTGACCGACCGCAGCAGGAGCCGGCGCATATGCGCGATCGCCTTGTCGGCGGGGCCGAGGTGCTCGGGCAGGCGGTTGACGATCTTCCCCATGCTCTCCTGGATCGCGCGATCCTGCACGTTGACGCCGTCGATCCCGGTATAGCTCAGCGTCTTCTGCACCTGGCGGTCGATCAGGTAGTTGTTTTCGAGCCGCGCCCTCGAGCGGAAGTTCTCTTGGTCGACATGGACGGGACCGTTGCCGAGGCCGCGCTCGAGGCGATCGACCGCGTCCAAGGCCTCCGATTTGCTGAAGCACCAGTTGTAGAGCATGCAGGTCTCGTCATCGATCGGCACCCAGATGTGGCCGCTATCGGTCGGCAGGCCGCGCTCGGTCGTCGAATAGCGGATCTGATGGAACGGCATGATGAAATGGTAGGTGCGAGCGTGGATCTGATCCTCGCCGAGCCGGCGGATGCCGGTGTACTGGTAGCCGTAATCGGTCAGGTCGAGAACGAGCGTCGGCGCCCCGGCGCGGACATAGGGGTTCGACGGCTTGACGCCGCCGCGCCCGGCGTCATCCTTCAACAGGCGGTGCATGATCGGCGCGTGCGAGGTGTCGAGCCCGCCCTCCAGCGCCTGCAGCCAGTTGCACTCCTGGATCACCTTCGTGACGTTGCGCCGCTCCGCCGCCACCTGCGTCCAGGCGAATTTGGGCGGCGCCGGCATCTTGTCCGCGGGGCCGAGATAGGCCCAGACGAGGCCGCCCAGTTCGACGGTCGGATAGGCGGTCAGGTGGATGCGGTGCTTGAACTGGTTTTCCGGCGGCTCGTTGAGCTGGTCGACGCAATGGCCTTCGACGTCGAATTTCCAGCCGTGATAGACGCAGCGCAGGCCGCATTCCTCGTTGCGCCCGAAATAGAGCGACACCCGACGGTGCGGGCAGAATTCCTCGACGAGGCCTATGCGGCCGTCGCTGTCGCGGAACGCGACAAGGTCCTCGCCCAACAGCTTGACGCGCACCGGCGGACAATCCGGCTCGGCGATCTCCGACGTCATGCAGGCCGGGATCCAATACCGCCGCATCGTCCGCCCCATCGGCGTCTCCGCGCCGACCCGGGTCAACAGCTCATTCTCTCTCGGTGGCAGCATCAGGCGACTCCTCGCTCGGTAATTGCCGCAGCATAGCGCCAATTGCCGCAGGCAAGGCAGCATTTTTGCGCCGATGCGGC
>JBLMXS010000149.1:0-13308 GCA_050257895.1 Thiohalocapsa sp. | reverse complement strand
ACTGGCGGGTGCGCCTCGGCATCGGCCATCCCGGCGTGAAGGAGCTCGTGCACCCTTACGTGCTGCAGAACTTTCCAGCCGAGGAGATGCGCGAATGGGTCGAGCCGCTGGTCACGGCGGTGGCCGATACGATCCCGCTCCTGCTCGGCGGCGATTCGCAGGCGTTCATGAGCGAGGTCGCGCGGCTGTGCCCGCCGCCGCCCGACCCCGAGCCGGATGATCCGGCCTGACCCGGGCCTGGATTTCCGCCGCCGCCGCCATAAATAGAGCCGGCGTGCCGGCCGCGCCAACCGCCGGCGGCGCGCTCCTCGGCATCGAGCAAGGAACCCCATGGGCTTCAATTGCGGGATTGTCGGCCTGCCGAATGTCGGCAAGTCGGCCCTGTTCAACGCGCTGACCGCCACGCAGGCGGCCGAGGCGACGAAATATCCGTTCTCGACGCGGGAAGCCAATGTCGGCCGGGTCGGCGTGCCCGACGAGCGGCTTGAGGTGTGCGCGCGCCTCGCCAAATCCGCCAAGATCGTGCCGACCCAGCTCGAATTCGTCGACATCGCCGGGCTGGTGCGCGGCGCCTCGAAGGGCCAGGGCCTCGGCAACCAGTTTCTCGGCCATCTGCGCGAGGTCGACGCGATCGCCCATATCCTGCGCTGCTTCGAGGACGACAACATCGTCCATGTCGAGGGCTCGGTCGATCCGATCCGCGACGCCGAGACGGTCGAGATGGAGCTGATGCTGGCCGATCTCGACAGCCTCGAACGCCGCCTCGTCGCTGCCCAGAAGCGCGCCCGGGGCGGCGACCGCGACGCCAAGGCGCAGATCGAGGTGATGGAGCCGGTGCTGGCGGCGCTGCAGGACGGCGTCCCGGCGCGGCGCGCCGAGATCCCGCCCGACCGCCAGCGCGAGCTGAAGGCGCTGCAGCTGCTGTCGTCGAAGCCGATCCTCTACGTGGCCAATGTCGACGAGGCGGCGGCGGCGAGCGGCAACGAACTGAGCCGGCGGGTCGAGGAATACGCGGCAACGCAAGGGATGCCGGCGGTGACGATCGCGGCGGCGATCGAGGCCGAGCTGGCGGTGCTCGCCGATCCCGAGGAGCGGCGGGAATTCCTCGCCGAACTCGGCCTGGCCGAGAAGGGGCTCGCCCGCGTCATCACCGCCGGCTATTCGCTCCTCGACCTCATCACCTATTTCACCGCCGGCCCCAAGGAATCGCGTGCCTGGACGATCCCGCGCGGAACCAAGGCGCCGCAGGCGGCGCGCGTCATTCACAGCGATTTCGAAAAGGGCTTCATCCGCGCCGAGACCATCGCCTACGCCGATTTCGTCGCCTGCGGCGGCGAGCAGGGCGCCAAGGAAGCTGGCAAGATGCGCCTTGAAGGCGCCGACTACGTCGTCCACGACGGCGACGTCATGCATTTCCGCTTCAACGTGTAGGATGCTTGCGGATACCGCCGGCGGCAATCATGTAGCGTGTCCCGGCACTACGGAGGCCTCATCAATGGGCAGCCCTATTTGAATCCGCCTTGACGACAAGGTCCGCGAGGAGCTGGAAGCGCAGCCCTGCGCCCGCAATATCGGGCTGGCGACGCTGTTGCGCCAGATCGCCACCGAAGCGGTCCGGCAGGCGAAGCGCCAGCGCATTCGCGAGCAGAGCGCGGAGGTGGCCCGCTACATCGCGAGTAATCCAGAGGCCCGGGAATTCTGTGACTTCTGGGGCACTCCGCGACAGGAAGGTCTGTAACCCTTGGCAGCCTTCGCGGAGAACGGCTGCACGAAAGTGTGCTTCGCGTTGTCATCCTATCTCGCCACGACGTCCAAGCATCGCATGAGGCCGACGGCATCGCGCATCCGACCGCAGCAACTCGAGATCATCCGGCGCCAATCGCGCTCGCGATTGGCTTGGAGTGAGCGGTCATGCGCTCGTATTGCAGTGCAACAACGTGTGCGGTAGAATCTCTGCCCAATTATTATGCATTTTTCTGGTTTGGCTAATCCGTGAGCATTCGGCTCGATAGTGTCGCGCTCGACGATCCGGTCATCCTGGCGCCGATGTCCGGCGTCACCGATCTGCCGTTCCGGCGCATCGTGAAGAGCCACGGCGCGGCGCTGGTGGTCTCGGAGATGATCGCCAGCCAGGCGGCGATCCGAGAGACGCGGCAGTCGCTGACGATGGCGCAGAGCTGCCCCGAGGAGCAGCCAATGGCGGTGCAGCTCGCCGGGTGCGAGCCGCATGTCATGGCCGAGGCGGCCAAGCTCAACGCCGATCGCGGCGCCCGCCTGATCGACATCAATTTCGGCTGCCCCGTCAAAAAGGTGGTGGGCGGCCACGCCGGCTCGGCGCTGATGCGCGACGAAGTGCAGGCGGCGCGCATCCTCGAAGCGACTGTCAAGGCGGTCGACCTGCCGGTGACCCTCAAGATGCGCACCGGCTGGGACGACCGGAGCCGCAACGCGCCGGCCTTGGCGCGCATCGCCGAAGACTGCGGCATCCGCATGATCACTGTGCACGGCCGCACCCGCTGCCAGTTCTACGCCGGCAGCGCCGACTGGCATTTCATCCGCGCCGTCAAGGCGGCGGTCGCGATCCCGGTCGTGGCGAATGGCGACATCACGACGCTGGAAGAGGCCGATGCCGCCTTGGCGGCGTCCGGCGCCGACGGCGTCATGATCGGCCGCGGCTGCTACGGCCGCCCGTGGTTCATCGCGCAGGTCATCGACTGGCTGCGGCATCGCCGCCGCCTTCCCGACCCGCCGCTCGCAGCGCAATACGCGATCGTGCTGCGCCATTACGACGACATGCTGAGCCATTATGGCACCCCAATAGGCGTCCGCATCGCCAGGAAGCATCTCGGCTGGTACTCGAAGGGGCTGCCCGGTTCCGCCGAATTCCGCGCCGCGGTCAACCGGACCGACGAGGTGCCGCGGGTCAAGGCGCTGCTGCGGGAGTTTTACGAGCAGCTGATCGGGGCGCGGGCTTTGGCCGCGGATGACAGACGCGTCGCGGCGTTGGACGCCGAAGCCGCGTGATCTCGTTGCGCCAGCGCCGGTCGGCGGGACGAATGGCGGCGCTGCCGGACAGCGCGGCCTTGCTGATGGCGTTGCCGAGCGCTGTCATCGCGCTCGACCGCGACGGCGCGCTGCGCTTCGCCAACCCAGCGGCGGAGCAGTTGCTCGGCGTCAGCAGCGCCGCGCTGATCGGCCGACCGCTCGCCGAGTTCGTCGCGCCGGACAGCCCGCTGCTCGCACTCGCGGAGTCGGTACGGCGCGGCGGCGGCTCGATCGCCGAGTACGACGTGCTGCTCGAAGGGCCGCGGTTTGCGGCGCGCCCGGTGACGATCGAGGGGGCGCCGGCGGGGGAGCGCGGCGACCTCGTCGTGCTGAGCCTGCACGAGCGCTCGATGGCCGAGAAGATCGACCGCCAGCTGACCAACCGCAACGCCGCGCGCTCGGTCACCGCGATGGCCGCGATGCTGGCGCACGAAGTCAAGAACCCGCTCTCCGGCATCCGCGGCGCGGCGCAGTTGCTGGAGCAGGACGCCGACGCCGCCGGCCGCGAGCTGACCCAGCTGATCTGCGAGGAGACCGATCGGATCGTCGCGCTGGTCAACCGCATGGAGGCATTCTCGGAATACGCCCCGGTCGGCCGCGCCGCCGTCAACATCCACGAGGTGCTCGACCGGGTGCGCAAGATCGCGCAGTCGGGCTTCGCGCGACATGCCCGCATCAGCGAGGAATACGACCCGTCGCTGCCGCCGGTGTCGGGCGATCGGGACCTGTTGCTGCAGGTCTTTCTCAACCTCGTCAAGAACGCCGCCGAGGCGGTGCCGGGAGGCGGCGAGATCGTGCTGACGACCGCGTATCGCCACGGCTTCCGCCTTGCGGTGCCCGGCCGCGAGGGCCGCCGGCACCTGCCGCTGATGGTCTCGGTGGCGGACAATGGCGGCGGCATCCCCGAGGATTTGAAGCCGCATCTGTTCGATCCGTTCGTCACGACCAAGCGCAACGGAACTGGCCTTGGTCTTGCACTTGTCGCCAAGGTGATCGGCGACCATGGCGGCGTCATCGAGTTCGACAGCCAGCCCCGGCGCACCGTGTTCCGGGTGTTTCTGCCGGTCGTGACCTCGGGGGACGCGGCGACTGATGGGGTCGCCTCAGAACGGTAGCGGCTGATGAACGCGACGATACTGGTGGCTGACGACGACCGGGCGATCCGCATGGTGCTGAACCAGGCGCTGGCCCGGCTCGGGCACGACGTAAAGATGACCGGCAACGCCGCGACATTGTGGCGCTGGGTTGCCGACGGCGAGGGGGACCTCGTCATTACTGACGTCATCATGCCGGATGAGAACGGCCTCGACCTGATCCCGCGCATCAAGCGGGTGCGGCCGGACCTCCGCGTCATCGTGATGAGCGCCCAATCGACGCTGCTGACCGCGGTCAAGGCGACCGAGCGCGGCGCCTTCGAGTACCTGCCGAAGCCGTTCGACCTGCGCGATCTCGTCAGCGTCGTCGAGCGCGCGCTGAGCGCGCCGCCGGCGGCGCCAGCCCCGCCCCCCGAGGACGTCGAGGAGCCGCTGCCGCTGATCGGCCGCTCGCCGGCGATGCAGGAGATCTACCGCGCGATCGCCCGCCTGATGGGCACCGATCTGACGGTGATGATCACCGGTGAGAGCGGCACCGGAAAGGAGCTGGTGGCGCGCGCGCTGCACGATTTCGGCAAGCGCCGCTCCGGTCCGTTTGTCGCGATCAACATGGCGGCGATCCCGCGCGAATTGATCGAGAGTGAGCTGTTCGGGCACGAACGCGGCGCCTTCACCGGCGCGACCGCGCGCGGCGTCGGCCGCTTCGAGCAGGCAAAGGGCGGGACCCTGTTTCTCGACGAGATCGGCGACATGCCGCCCGAGGCGCAGACGCGTCTGCTGCGGGTCTTGCAGGAGGGCGAATACACCGCGGTCGGCGGCCGGGTCCCGATCCGCGTCGATGTCCGCATCATCGCCGCCACTCACCGCGACCTGCCGCAGCTGATCCGCCAGGGCCTGTTCCGCGAGGATCTGTTCTATCGCCTCAACGTCGCGCCCATCCGGCTGCCGCCTCTGCGTGAGCGCAGCGCGGATATCCCGCCGTTGGTGCGCCATTTCGCCTCGCTCGCCGCCAAGGAAGGGCTGCCGCACAAGCTGATCGACGAGGCGGCGATGGAGCGGCTGCGCCGCTATCGCTGGCCCGGCAACGTCCGCGAGCTGGAAAACCTGGTGCGGCGCCTGGCCGCCCTCTATTCGCAGGAGATCATCGGGCTCGACGTCGTCGAGACCGAGCTGGCGGAAGCGCCGCCGCCGGCCGAGCCCGGCGATGCCGTTGCCGGCGAAGGCCTTGCGGGCGCCGTCGAACGCCACATCCTCGATTATTTCGCGGCGCATCGCGGGGTCATGCCGGCCGCAGGGCTTTACGACCGCGTCCTGCGCGAAATCGAGCGGCCGCTGATCATCGCGACGCTCGGCGCGACCCGCGGCAACCAGATCAAGGCCGCCCACCTGCTCGGCCTCAACCGCAACACGCTGCGCAAGAAGATCCGCGAATTGGACATCGCCGTCGTCCGCGGCCTAAAATAGCGAACGCGGAAGCGCCACCGTCGCCGTCCGGGCGTGCCGTTCGTGGCGGCAGCGGGCCGCCTCTGTGGGGAACGAGAGCCGTCGGAGCCTTTGTGGCGGCGTATTCGGTAAGGATTGGCGAATGAGCCTGGCGCGGCGCGTCCGCACCTGGGCCGGCGGCGCCGGGCTGTGGCGAAGGATCGCGATCACGCTGGCGGCGGCGGCCGCGGCGTCGGGTATCGCGACCTATCTGGCGCTGACCGGCGCGCCGCCGTTCGGCCAGGGCGCGACGTCCGTCCTCATTCTGCTCAACCTCGATCTCGTGCTGCTGCTGGCGCTGGCGACGCTGGTCGCGAAGCGGCTGGTCGAGGTGTGGGCCGAGCGGCGGCGCGGCCTCGCCGGCTCGCGGCTGCAGGTCCGCCTTGTCGTCCTGTTCAGCCTGATCGCGGTATTGCCGACGATCATCGTCGCGGTCTTCTCCTACCTGTTCTTCAGCTTCGGCGTCGAATCGTGGTTCAGCGACAAGGTGCGCACCGCGATCTCGGAATCGGTTGCGGTCGCCGACGCCTACGTCAAGGAACACCAGCAGGCGATCCGCGCCGACGCGCTGGCGATGGCGGCCGATCTCGACCGCTACGCCTCCTCCTTGCAGCTCAACCCGCAATACCTGGCGCCGGTGTTGACCGCACAGGCGGCGATGCGCGGGTTGACCGAGGCCGCGGTGCTCGACCGCAAGGGCACGATGCTGGCGCGCACCGGCCTTGTCTTCGCCCTCGGCTTCGAGGATGTCAGCGCCGACGCGCTCAAGCGGGCCCAGCAGGGCGAAGTCGTGATCATGACCGACGATCGCGAGGAGCGGGTGCGCGCGCTCGTCCGGCTCAACGAGTTCAGCGACCTTTACCTCTATGTCGGCCGCTTTATCGAGCCGCGCGTCCTGGCGCATCGCGACGAGACGCACCTCGCGGCGGCGCAGTACGAGCGGCTCGAAGGCCAGCGCTCCGGCTTCCAGATCACCTTCGCCGTCATCTACATCCTGGTGGCGATGCTGTTCCTCGCCGCCGCGATCTCGATCGGCATCCATTTTGCCGCCCAGCTCGCCGATCCGATCAGCCGCCTTGTCGGCGCCGCCGAGCGGGTGCGGGCCGGCGATTTGTCGGCGCGGGTGCCGGAGGGCGACAAGGACGACGAGCTCGTCTCGTTGAGCCGCGCCTTCAACCGCATGACCTACCAGATCCAGAGCCAGCAGCGCGAACTGATCGAGGCCAACCGGCAGCTCGACGAGCGCCGCCGCTTTACCGAAACCGTGCTGACCGGCGTCTCGGCCGGCGTCATCGGGCTCGACCGTGGCGGCCGCATCCACCTGCCCAACCGCTCGGCCTCGGCGCTGCTCGGCGTCGATCTCGACCTGCTGGTCGGCGAAGACCTTGCCGAGATCGCGCCGCAGATGGCCGACCTGCTGGAACAGTCGGCGCGCCGGCCCGACCGGCTGGCGCAGGCGCAGGTGCAGGTCGCCGGCGCCAACAGCACCCGCACGCTGCACGTCCGCATCGCCGCCGAGCACGACGAGGGCGAGATCAGCGGCTTCGTCGTCACCTTCGACGATATCACCGAACTCCTATCGGCGCAGCGCAAGGCGGCCTGGGCCGACATCGCCCGCCGCATCGCGCACGAGATCAAGAACCCGCTCACCCCGATCCAGCTGTCCGCGGAGCGGCTGCGCCGGCGCTATCTGAAAGAGATCAAGCAGGACCCGGAGACCTTCAAGATCTGCACCGACACGATCATCCGGCATGTCGAGGACATCGGCCGCATGGTCGACGAGTTCTCCTCGTTCGCCCGCATGCCGGCGCCCGTCTTGAAATACGAAGACCTGGCGACGATCGTCGAGCAGGTGGTCTTTCTTGAGCGCCAGGCGCATCCCAAGATTGCCTTCGAGGTTCGCTTCGCGGCGCGGCCGGTGCCGCTGCGGTGCGACGCTCGGCTGGTCAGCCAGGCGGTACTCAACATCGTCAAGAACGCGGCCGAATCGATCGACACCCGAATCGCCGAAAGCGGCGCGAGCCCGCCGGGGCAGATCAGCGTCGCCGTCACCGCCGCCGCGCCGGTGGCGATCACCGTCGAGGACAACGGCAAGGGCCTGCCAATGCAGGGCCGCGAACGGTTGACCGAGCCCTATGTGACGACGCGCGCCAAGGGCACCGGCTTGGGTCTCGCCATCGTCAAGAAGATCATGGAAGATCACCACGGCGAGCTGCTTCTGTCCGACGGGGCGAACGGCGGCGCCTGCGTGCGGCTGGTGTTTGCCGCCGATACCGGCGCCGCCATCCGCACCGAGGTCGCGGCGGCGCGAGGGGAGTTGAGTTCGGTCAGCCATGGCGCATGACATCCTCATCGTAGACGACGAAGCCGACATCCGGATGTCCATCGCCGGCGTCCTCAAGGACGAAGGCTATGCGACGCGCGAGGCCGCCGACAGTACGGAGGCGCTGGCGGCAATTCAGGGACGCCAGCCGACGCTCGTCATCCTCGACATCTGGCTGCAGGGCAGCGACCTCGACGGCATCGAGATCCTGCGGCACGTGCAGGCCGACATGCCCTCGGTGCCGGTCGTCATGATCAGCGGCCACGGCACGATCGAGAGCGCCGTCGAGGCGATCAAGATCGGCGCCTACGACTTTATCGAGAAGCCGTTCAAGAGCGACCGCCTGCTGCTCGTCGTGGCCCGCGCCATCGAGGCGGCGCATCTGCGCCGTGAGAACGCCGAGCTGAAATTGCGGGCCGGCGGCGAGCTCGACCTCGTCGGCATGTCGCCGGCGATCAACCAGCTGCGCCAGCAGATCGAGAGGGTTGCGCCAACCGGCAGCCGCGTCCTGATCACCGGCGCGCCGGGCTCCGGCAAGGAGGTCGTCGGCCGCCTGCTGCACGCCCGTTCGCGGCGCGCTGCGGGGCCGTTCGTCGCGGTCAACTGCGCGACGATGCGGCCCGACAGCCTGGAGATCGAGCTGTTCGGCTGCGAGGGCGGCAACGGCAGCGGCCCGCGTAAGGTCGGCACGTTCGAGCGGGCGCATGGCGGCACGCTGTTTCTCGACGAAGTCGCCGATATGCCGCTCGAGACGCAGGGCAAGATCGTGCGCGCCTTGCAGGAGCAGACCTTCGAACGGGTCGGCGGCTCGCGCCGGGTCGAGGTCGATGTCCGCGTCGTCGCCTCGTCAAACCGCGAGCTGGCGGCCGAGATCGCCGCCAGCCGCTTCCGCGAGGATCTGTTCTACCGTCTCAACGTCGTACCGATCCGGGTGCCGCCGCTGCGCGAGCGGCGCGAGGACATCCCGCTCTTGGCGCGCCATTTCATGGAGCGCGGGTCCGAGGCGGCGCGCATCCAGGCGCGCGATTTCGGCGAGGACTCGCTGGCGGCATTGCAGGCCTACACCTGGCCCGGCAATGTCCGGCAATTGCGCAATGTCATCGACTGGCTCTTGATCATGGCCCCCGGCGACACGACCGAGCCGGTGCGCGCCGACATGCTGCCCAACGAGATCACCGCCATCGCGCCCTCGGTCGTCAAATGGGACAAGGGCAGCGAGATCATGAGCCTGCCGTTGCGCGATGCGCGCGAGGTCTTCGAGCGCGAATACCTGCTGGCGCAGGTCACCCGCTTCGGCGGCAACATCTCGCGCACCGCCGCCTTTGTCGGGATGGAACGCTCGGCTCTGCACAGGAAGCTGAAATCATTAGGCGTCTTCGGCAACGAGCGCCCGCTCAAGGTCGGAACATGATCATAGCCTGGACCGCCAGCGTCCCACCGGCATGCCGGCCAGCGGCCGGCGGTCCCGATTGAGCTGGCGCAGACGTGTCCCGCATTGCCTATGTCGCCGGGCAGTACCGGCCGCATCGCGAGGCGGCGGTGCATATCGAGGATCGAGGCTATCAGTTCGCCGACGGCGTCTACGAGGTGATCGCCATCGAGGGCGGCCATCTCGTCGACGCGCAGCGGCATCTGGCGCGGCTCAAGCGCTCGCTCGCGGAGTTGCGCATCGCGCCGCCGATGGGCGAGGCGGCGCTGCGGACCGTCATCCGCGAGGTGGTGCGGCGCAACGGCATCGATCGCGGCATCGTCTACCTGCAGGTGACGCGGGGCGCGGCGCCGCGCGACCACGCCTTCCCGAAGAGCGCGCGGCCGACGCTGGTGGTGACGTCGCGCCGCTCGAAGCCGCCCGACCCAAAGTTCGGCGAGAACGGGGTCGGGGTCATCACGATCCCCGACATCCGCTGGCAGCGCTGCGACATCAAGGCGGTGGCGCTGCTGCCCAATGTGCTCGGCAAGCAGCAGGCGCGCGAGGCCGGCGCGTTCGAGGCGTGGCAGGTCGATCGCGACGGCCGGATCACCGAGGGCACCTCGACCAACGCCTGGATCGTCACAGCCGACAACGCGCTCGTCACCCGCGCCCCCGACACCGCGATCCTCAACGGCGTTACCCGCGCCGCCTTGCTCGACATCCTGCAGCGTGACGGCTACCGGCTCGACGAGCGGCCGTTCACCGTCGCCGAGGCGAAGGCGGCGCGCGAGGCGTTTCTTACCAGCACGACGGTCGGGGTGTTGCCTGTGGTGCGCATCGACGGCGAGGCGGTCGGCGACGCCAGGCCCGGCCCGCTCAGCCTCAAACTGCGCGCCGCCTATCGGACGCACGAAACGGCAGCGCGGTAGCCGCCAATGCCTGCGCATGACGGAGCGATGCTGCGCCGCCCGCGCGCCATCCTGTTCGACTGGGACAACACGCTGGTCGACAGCTGGGCGACGATCCACGAGGCGCTCAACTTCCTGATGCGGGCAATGGGCGTCGCCGAATGGACGCTTGACGAGACCCGCGGGCGGGTGCGGCTCAGCCTGCGCGAAGCCTTCCCGATCTACTTCGGCGAGCGCTGGGAGGAGGCGCGCGACATCTATCTCGAGCGCTTCCGGACGATCCATCTCGAGCGGTTGACGCCGCTGCCGGGCCGCCGCGAGCTGCTGCAGGCGCTGGTCGACGATGGCATCTTTCTCGGCGTCGTCAGCAACAAGACCGGCGAATTGCTGCGGCGCGAGGTCGCGCGTCTTGGCTGGTCGGAGCTGTTCGGAAGCGTCGTCGGCGCTGGCGACGCCCCTCTCGACAAGCCGGCCTGCGAGCCGGTGCACTTGGCGCTGTTGCCGAGCGGCGTGCCGGCGGGCGAAGAGGTGTGGTTCGTCGGCGACACTGCGGTCGACATGGAATGCGCCGTCAACAGCGGCTGCGTCGGCGTCCTGCTCGCGGCGACGGCGGCAGGAGAGTTCGGCGGCGAGTTCGCCGAGGAGTTCGCTCGCGAGTTTGCCCGCTTCGCGCCGCAGCTGTCGTTCGCCGACGAAGCCAGCCTGTTTCGCGTCTTGCAGGGGTTGCGATCCGAATTGCCGCCCCCAATCTCGTAGCCTGTGCGGCGCCATCGCTGCCTGCCGTCCGTTTGCCCTGAGCCGCCGCGGCTCCAAGAAGATGGGGGAGACCTCCATGTCCAGCGAGAAATCGCAAAACGTCCAGGACGTATTCCTGAACCACGTGCGCAAGAACAAGACGCCGGTGACGGTGTTTCTCGTGAATGGGGTCAAACTGCAGGGCATCATCACCTGGTTCGACAATTTCTGCGTCCTCTTGCGGCGGGACGCGCATTCGCAGCTGGTGTATAAGCACGCGATTTCGACGGTAATGCCGGCGCAGCCGATCCAGCTGTTCGAGGGCGGGAAGGAGCCCGAAGACCTCTGAGCCGCAGCGCCAAACCCTCCGCCGCGTCAACCAGCCGCGCTCTCGTCGTCCATCCTGCGATCAAGGCCGCCTCGCGCGCTGAGACGGGCGGCCGCTCGGTCGAGGCCCGCCTCGACGAGGCGGTCGGGCTGGCGCGGGCGATCGACCTCGAGGTTGTCCGCGGCGACATCGTGCGGCTGGCGCGGCCGGTGCCCGCCACCCTGTTCGGCAGCGGCAATGTCGAGATGCTGAAGGACCTCATCGCTGACAACGAGATCGGGTTGGTCGTCGTCGACGCAACCTTGTCGCCGGTGCAGCAGCGCAATCTCGAACGGCGCTGGCAGGCCAAGGTGATCGACCGCACCGGTCTCATCCTCGAGATCTTCGGCGAGCGGGCGCGCACCCATGAAGGGCGCCTGCAGGTCGAGCTGGCCGCCTTGTCGTACCAGCGCTCGCGCCTGGTGCGCTCGTGGACCCACCTCGAACGCCAGCGCGGCGGCTTCGGCTTTTTGGGCGGCCCCGGCGAGAGCCAGCTCGAAATCGACCGCCGGCTGATCGGCGAGCGGATTGCCCGGCTGCGCCGCGAGCTCGATGACGTGAAGCGCACCCGCGGCCTGCACCGCGAGGCGCGGCGCCGCGTGCCTTACCCTGTGGTGGCGCTGGTCGGCTACACCAATGCCGGCAAATCGACCCTGTTCAACCGGCTGACGCGGGCGGCGGTCGGCGCCGAGGACATGCTGTTCGCGACACTCGACCCGACGATGCGGCGGCTCGACCTGCCATCCGGCCGGAAGGCGATCCTGTCCGACACGGTTGGCTTCATCTCCGACCTGCCGACCCATCTCGTCGCCGCCTTCCGGGCGACGCTCGAAGAGGTGACCGAGGCCGAGCTCGTCGTGCATGTCCGCGACGCGCACCATCCCGACAGCGCGGCGCAGAAGGAGGACGTGCTGGCGGTGCTCGCCGATCTCGGGCTGGGGCCCAGGACCGAGGACACCGACGACGATTTTGCCGAGGACGGCCTCATCGAGGTGCTCAACAAGATCGACCTGTTGGAGCCGGCGGCGCGCGAGGGCCTCGTCAACCAGGCCACGCGCAACGTCGACAGCGTCGCATTGTCGGCGGCGACCGGCGAGGGCTGCGACACGCTGCTGCGGCTGATCGACCGGCGGCTCGAAGACGGCGTTCGCGCCGTGCGCCTCGACGTGCCGTTGTCGGACGGCAAGACGCTGGCCTGGCTCTACGCGCACGGCGAGGTCCTGGGACGCCGCGACGACGCCGAGGCCGCCCACCTCTCGGTGCGCCTCTCACCCGCCGATCTCGGCCGCCTGCGCCACCGCCAGCGACTGCATTAAACGCACGCCCGCTGTTTCATCATCGCCGGGCTTGACCCGGCCATCCACGAGGTGCGGCACGAGATCACCGGGTCAAGCCCGGGGATGACGTGCAAGGGATCGGATTTCGACGAGGAATTCCCGCAGGCGGTACCAGGAACAGCTACCGCGGCTTGGGCGGCGGCAGGTCGAGGCGGATGTGGAGTTCCTTGAGGCGTTCCGGCGGCACCGGCGCCGGCGCCTGCATCAGGAGGTCCTCGGCCTGCTGGTTCATCGGGAAGGCGACGATCTCGCGGATGTTCGGCGTGTCGGCGAGCAGCATCACGATGCGGTCGATCCCGGGCGCCGAGCCGCCGTGCGGCGGCGCACCGTAGCGGAAGGCGCGCAGCATGCCGCCGAACCGGGCCTCGACCTCCGCCGCCGTGTAGCCGGCGATCTCGAACGCCTTGATCATGATGTCGGGGCGGTGGTTGCGGATCGCGCCCGAGGATAATTCGATGCCATTGCAGACGATGTCGTACTGGTACGCGAGGATCGTCAGCGGGTCCTGCCCCTCCAGCGCGTCGAGGCCGCCCTGCGGCATCGAGAACGGGTTGTGGCTGAACTCGATCTGTCCAGTGTCCTCGTTCCTCTCATACATCGGGAAAT